>JALUYN010000553.1 GCA_027012915.1 Cellvibrionaceae bacterium | reverse complement strand
TTCGGTGGGGTGGCTGAGTGGTCGAAAGCGGCGGTCTTGAAAACCGTTGAGGGTTTGTAGCCCTCCCAGGGTTCGAATCCCTGCCCCACCGCCATCATTCAACAAAAAAGCCCAGTTATTAAGCTGGGCTTTTTTGTTTCCGGTGTCTAAGAACCAGTTCCGAGTCAAACTATTTCAACTAATGCGCCGGCCAAGCTCTAGAAGGCGTCTTTGCGCCTTCTGCTCAACGTTCATGCATCCATCTTAGCCCACCCTAAAGCGTCCCGTCAGCTGAGTAAGATCCGCTGAAATACGCAGTAGCGACTCGCCAGAACGAGAGGCCTCCATAGAATCATCTGCGGCCTTATTACTGGCATCCAGAATATTGTTTACATTGCGACTGATCTCATCCACAACAGAAATCTGTTCGCCGGCTGCCGTCGCGATCATTGAATTCATGCGGTTGATTTCTTCGATACTGCTGCTTACCTGCTCCATTAGCTGCAGCGATTCTTTGGTATTTTCAACACAGCGATCAGCGTGAGATCGGCTGGACTCTACGGCAACTACCGCAGATTCACTTTCCACCTGCAAACTGGCAATCATTTGATCAATTTCTGCGGTAGATTCCTGGGTTCGCTGCGCCAATGTGCGCACCTCATCGGCCACCACCGCAAACCCTCTGCCCTGCTCGCCGGCTCGCGCCGCTTCAATAGCCGCGTTTAACGCCAACAGATTGGTTTGCTCAGCGACTCCACGTATCACATCCAAAACCGAGCCAATGCTATTACTCTGCTCGTTTAACTTCTTAATCGTCTCGGTAGCGCCATCAACCTCCTTGGCCAGGAGCTCTACTGATTGACGCGTCTTCTGGCTCACGCCGGTCGCTTCGCGAGCATTATTATCGATGGCATTGGCGGAATTTGCTGCATCCTCTGCGTTTCTTGAAACCTCTTGAATAGCCGCAGACATTTCTTCTACGGCGGTCGCAATCATATCGGTTTCTTTCTGCTGCGCCTGACTCAGGTTTTTCAACTCTTCTGTTACATTAGCCAATTGCTTGCCATCGTCGGCCAGCTGATCTGCCGTGGTAGACACGCGACTGGCCAGCTGCTCCACTTCATCAGTGTATTGATCAAAGCGATTCAACAGGGATGTCTTACCGCTGGAGCGCAGAGTCAGATCAATATGATCGTCCTGAATAATACGGTCGGTGAGATCCATAATCTCCTCGGACTGAATCGCATCCTTTTTAAGGTTGATAGACAACCAGATCAGAATTCCGCTCTCCACCACCACATAGGCAGCGTGCAAGAAAATCACCCACCAACCGTTTTCCGTAGTGCGCAGAATCCACACCGATGAGCCACTGACCTGCAGGTAGTAAAAGCTGAAATGATGGACGGCGATAACGCCTGCAGCAGCGACAATTGGCAACCAATCGCGGTAGTACAAGAGAATTGCGAGAAGCACAAAGACCCCGAAGTGCATCTCGATCATTCCGTGTGCCTGGTGAATATGCAGGGAGGTCATGACCATAAATCCCGCGCCCATAGCCACGCGGCTGATAGCTGTACCGGGCACCATCTTATAGATAGCCGTTGTTGCCAGACCGGTTAACCCACCGATGACGATAGTTTCTGCCCAGGTGCTGAACCAGTTGGCCAGCGCTAATGCATATGCGATAAGCCCCAGGTTAATAAACCACATAACGCGATCGGCCGCCTGGTATTGCTTTGCCATTGGATTTGATTCCACCATTGATAGCCTCCTAACTCTCTACCTTGTCCAGATTTTTCGACCACGGACAAAAACACCCCACTACCTCGTGGTTGATCCACTGGGGATTTCTACCTTCTGCCAATTTTTCCAATGTGGCAGCAACAAAGTCTGCGCCTTCACCACACACCGCCCCACCACTGTAGGGGCCAAAATACGCTAAACGCCCGTCACTCGCCCAAATGGCCACTGCAGGCCCTGCGGGCACACTCAAGTCTGGGTAAGACGCGTTTGCTTCATTATTCGATACACCTTCGGATCCAGTATTTACGAAATACGCATCCTCGGAAAATCTGGTTTCCAAACCCTCAATATGAGGATAACTGAAACGACTGCAGGGACAGTCCGGGTCCACAAAGTGCAGCACCAAAGGCCTGTCACGGGTGCCGGTTAATGCGGAATCTAACAAGGCCTCACCGCTAAAGCTGGCCCAGTGCTCGCTGTAGACTCCTACATTGCGAAACTGAAACCACCAGAACGCACAGACCATTGCGAATAGCCAGGTAGCCAACACCACAAAAGCCCATCTGGATTTCTTTGTCGCCACTTGCGGCTACCTCAACCTCTACAAAAACCGGCTTGAGTACACTCAAACGCGTCTATATCTACTTAGTATAGTCGACCAAAATGACACAATTTTTAGTACTTATTCAGTAAAGAATAGACGAAGGCTTATGATACAAAGCCAGCGATTTCATATCCTTGTGCTTTCAGGCATAGTAAAGCCATCACTTGGCATTAAGGACGCTCCATGCCCATCGACAAGTCAACTCTGGCCCTGACTCCGCAGCAACTTTCCGCACAACTGTTTCCCGAACAATTCAGCCCCAATACCGAGCAAGAAGACAGCCATGGCCTGCGTATTATTGGCCATGAGCGCGCCAAGAAAGCGCTGCAGTTTGGGCTTTCGATGGAGATAGCGGGCTTTAACGTATTTGCAGTGGGTGAGCGCGGTTCCGGGCGCAAAACACTGGTACAACAAACACTCAACAGGCATGCCACGTCTCAACCTCCGGGCAGCGAGTGGTGTTATATCAATAACTTCGAAAACCCGCATATACCAACGGCCCTCTATCTGGAGCCCGGCGAAGGCAAGAAGTTGATCACCAGGATGAACCGCTTTATCGACGACATGCTGGTGCTGTTTCCGGAAGCGTTCGACAACCCCAGTTACCAGCGCAAGAAGAAGACCATCGAGCGTCAATTTACAATGCGCTATGAACAGGCCATCACAGAGGTGGAACAGGAAGCTCTGCAAAACAATGTCGGCCTCTACGAAGAAGAAGGCGCGATTACCTTCACTCCGTTAGTGGAAGGTAAAGCAATCGATGACTCGCAGTTTGCCGCACTCGATGAAGAGCAGCGTAACTACTTTTATCAGCTCTTGGCACACCTTGAAGAAAAGCTCTCGGACCAACTGCTGGAGCTGCCCTCATGGAAGCGGGAATCTTCGGAAAACCTGCGGCGCCTGCGCTACGAAACTGTAGAACAAGCGGTTAAGCCACTCATCAAAGAAATCAGTCACGAGTTCCACAGCAACCTCGGCATTCAAAAGTATCTCAAGGTAGTAAAGGACAATATCGCCGACAGCATCCTCGACATCCTGATTCTGGAAGAAAACGAAACCGCAGATATTCGCAAGCAGCGCCAGGAACTCGAATCGGTGTTCCTGCCCAATTTGCTGGTCAAGCGGGTACCGACCCAAGGTGCGGCAGTCGTCTATGAACAGAACCCCACGTTCCAGAACCTATTTGGCGTAGTGGACTACTCGATGAACCAGGGCGTTCTTCATACGAACTACCGGATGATTCGACCCGGCGCACTGCACAAAGCAAACGGCGGCTATCTGATGCTCGATGCAGAGAAACTGCTAGGCCAACCTCACATTTGGTCCCATCTGAAGCTCGCCCTGAAAACTCGCCAAATACAGATCGAACACCCGTTAGCAGAATCCGCACCCAATGGCACCTTCGGCCTGCAACCGGAGAAGATCCCGCTGGATGTGAAAGTTGTGCTGCTGGGAACACGCGAAATCTACTACGCGCTGCAGGAATATGATCAGGAGTTTTCTGAACTGTTTCGGGTTCTGGCGGATTTCGATCACTACCTTAAGGACACACCAGACACTCTGACTGCCTTCTCTGAACTGGTGCGCGAACGCGGGCAACGCCTTAAATATCCGGATATTGCTGACGACGCCATAACCGCCATAGCCCGCGCAGCCATGCGACACTCTCAACATCAGAACCGTATTTCCGCCAACATCCAACTCTGGAACGAACTGCTGGACGAAGCCTGCTATATCTGGCGGCAGACTCAGGACAGTGATGCCATAGGCGCTCAGCATGTCCAGGCCGCCATAGAAGCCAAGCAAGAGCGCACTGGCCGGGTCAGCGAGCTGATGCTCGAAGAAATCAAGGAGCAGCAAATCCTGATCACTACCAGTGGCAGCGAGGTGGGCCGAGTCAACGGCCTGACTGTGCTCTCGGTCGGAGATGGCAGTTTTGGTACACCAGCGAGGATAACGGCGACAGTGTACGCAGGAAAAGACGGCGTTACCGACATCGAGCGGGAAGTAGATCTCGGGCGCTCAATTCACTCCAAGGGTGTACTGCTGCTAACAGGCTTTCTGGGCCACAAATACGGCCAGGAGTTTCAATTGTCATTGTCTGCAAACATTGCCATAGAACAGTCCTACGGCCTCATCGACGGCGACAGCGCCTCACTGGCGGAAGCCTGTGCCCTGATTTCCGCAATAACCGGCATAGCTGTCGATCAATCTATTGCAGTAACCGGATCAATCAATCAGTACGGAGAAGTTCAGTCTGTTGGAGGGGTTAACGAAAAGATTGAAGGCTTCCATAGGCTGTGCAAAGAACGCGGCCTTAACGGCAATCAGGGCGTCATATTGCCGGCCACCAACACGGTCAATCTCATGCTCAATGACGCCGTTATCAGCGATGTTGAGAATGGCAATTTTCATATTTACCGAGTAGCAAACATCAATGAAGCACTGGCGCTGTTGATGAGCAAGGAACCCGGCACCAGCTCCACATCGGGCCATTACCCCAAAAACAGTATCCACGGTATTGCTACAGAACGACTGAAGCGACTGTCATCACTAAGCAATAACAATTAGAGGTTGTTAAGCCTCTTTATCAGCCCCACGAATACTGGCATACCATTGAGAAGGGTTTTTCAGGTCACCCTCGGCATCCAACTCAGGGTACTCCAGCCCTCGCTCATCACAGTATTCGGTGAGCATGGGCTGACACCACTGAAACAATTTTCGCTCGTAATCGTCGCGATTCAGACTGCATTCATCATACATACCCGCCAATCGGCGTTGGCGCTGCGCTTCCACCAATATGATCGCACAGGCAACTGAAACGTTGTACGACTCGACCATACCGCACATAGGGACTATGACCTCTTCGTCACAGAGCTCCAGCGCCTTACTGCTAACACCCTCTTTCTCTGTACCCATAAGTATGGCCGTGGGCACGGTGTAATCCACGTCGTGATAAGGCACAGCACGATCGGACAGGTTCGCGGCAACAATCTTCATCCCCTGCGCCTTAAGATGAGCTATGCCGTTTTCTATGGAATCGTGAAGGCGGGTTTCTACCCATTTATGGCTGCCCAGCGCCGTGCCTCTGTAGGGCCTGAATCCGGCTTCTGGCACCACGCAGTGAAATTCACCAATACCCACCGCATCGCAAGTTCTTACTATTGCGGAAAGATTGCGACCCTTGTGAACCTCATCAGTGATCACCGTAAAATCGGTTTGGCGGCTGTTTAAAACTCGTTGAATGGTGGCAAATCGTTCCGGCGTCATCGTCTACTATGGTCAGGGTAAAGCGCAAAAAAGTGGTTTTCCGCCACTCCAATGGTTTTCCACAGAATCTGTGGATAAGTCAGTGAATAATTGTTTGATAGATTCATTTCAGCCTTTAAAAAGAGCCTTTCCTACAAACTGCACAATTTTTACCCTAAAACACAAACTCCTTATTTTTCAACAGGTTACAAAAGTCAATAGAATACTCTGAAGAATTAGCGCAAAAATCTTTACGGTTCTTGAGGCAACAACAACAACTGTGCATAAAAAGTTAGGAGGCATTAACCTTTGAGCCTTTAATTTACGGTAACCAGCCAATCATCAAAGCAAACAAAGTGGCGAAATCCGGCCAACTCTGGCCAGCAAACACCCACAAAAAAGCCCGGCAACTTTACCGGGCTTTCTGGGCCAAACAAAGACCTGAAAATCAGGCGCCGTATTTTGCCTTGGCCTCGATGCGGTAAGCGTGCAACAAAGGTTCGGTGTAACCAGAAGGCTGCTCCTTACCCTTAAAGATCAGATCACAAGCTGCCTTGAACGCGACGCTGTCATCAAAGTTGCCATCCATGTTGCGGTAGGTGGCATCTCCTGCGTTCTGACCATCTACTACGGCAGCCATACGCTTCATCGCTTCCATAACCTGCTCTTCAGTGCACACTCCGTGCTCGAGCCAGTTAGCCAGATGCTGAGAAGAAATACGCAAGGTCGCGCGATCTTCCATCAGACCTACGTCATTGATATCAGGCACTTTGGAGCAACCAACGCCTGCATCGATCCAGCGCACAACGTAACCCAGGATACCCTGCGCGTTGTTGTCCAGCTCCTTCTTGATAGTGTCGGCATCCAGCGCCGATACATCTTCCTGAACAGGAATAGCCAGGATGTCGTCCAGACTCGCACGACCGCGCTTGGCCAGTTCTTTCTGAACTTCTACCACACTCACCTGATGGTAGTGAGTGCTGTGCAGAGTTGCGCCATTTGGAGATGGAACCCAAGCGGTGTTAGCACCGGCTTTCGGGTGACCAATTTTCTGCTCAATCATGGCAGCCATTTCGTCTGGCATCGCCCACATACCTTTACCGATCTGGGCCTTACCCTGCAGACCACATTCGATACCGATATCTACGTTCCAGTCTTCGTAGGCGTTGATCCAGGCTTGCTGCTTCATCACGCTCTTAGGCACGAAAGGACCGGCGAGCATGGACGTATGGATTTCGTCACCGGTACGATCCAGGAATCCGGTGTTGATGAATACAACACGCTCTTGGGCGACGCGGATACACTCTTTCAGGTTGACAGTAGTGCGACGCTCCTCGTCCATAATGCCAACTTTCAGAGTATTGCGATCCAGACCCAGTGCGTCTTCGATGCGAGAGAACAGATCACAAGTGAACTGAACTTCTTCAGGTCCATGCATTTTGGGTTTTACAATGTAAACGCTACCCGTACGAGAGTTCTTGCGGCTGGTGTTGCCTTTCAGGTCGTGCATCGCGGCCAACACAGTTACCATGCCGTCCATAATACCTTCCGGTACTTCGTCGCCATTGGCGTCGATGATGGCGTTATTGGTCATCAGGTGGCCAACGTTACGCACGAACAGCAAGCTGCGACCGTGCAGGGTCAGCTTGGAACCGTCAGCTGCGGTGTATTCACGATCCGGATTCATGGAGCGGGTCATCATCTTTCCGCCCTTCTCAAAAGACTCTTCCAGAGTGCCTTTCATCAGACCCAACCAGTTGCTGTAAACCTCAACCTTGTCTTCGGCATCAACGGCAGCAACGGAGTCTTCACAATCCATGATGGTAGTAACAGCAGCTTCAACCAGCAGATCTTTTACGCCAGCAGCATCAGTTTTGCCAATGGCGCTGGTCGCATCGATCTGAATTTCAATGTGCAGGCCATTGTTTTTCAGCAGCACCGCAGACGGGTTGGCTGCATCGCCGTTGTAGCCCAAGAATTTTTCAGGCTGAGCCAGTGCAGTTTCTGAGCCGTCAGCCAGTTTGATAACCAGTGCGCCTTCAACAACGCTGTAACCAGCGGAATCTTTGTGGCTGCCAGCTGCCAATGGTGCAGCGGTGTCCAGGTGATTGCGAGCGAACTCGATAACCTTGGCGCCACGAGCCGGGTTATAGCCCTGGCCCTTTTCTTGACCGTTCTCTTCGGAAATCACATCGGTACCGTAGAGCGCATCGTACAAGCTGCCCCAGCGAGCATTATCAGCATTCAGAGCGAAACGGGCGTTCTTAACCGGCACCACCAACTGAGGCCCCGCTTGTTCAGCGATTTCTACGTCAACATTCTGCGTAGTCACTTTGAAATCGTCGCCTTCTGGCAACAGGTAGCCGATCTCTTGCAGGAACGCTTTATAAGCAGCAGCATCATGAGCCTGACCTTTACGAGCGCTGTGCCACTCATCGATCTTGGCTTGCAAGTCATCACGCTTGGCCAACAGAGCCTTATTCTTTGGTGCGAATTCATTAAGGATGCTTTCAAATTCCGCCCAGAAGTGATCAGTCTCAACGCCGGTACCCGGCGCAACTTCATTCTCTACCAGGTTGTAGAGCTCTTCTGCAATCTGAAGTCCACCTTTCTGGATTCGATTAGTCATAACACTAGCCTCTGCTTAGGCCCTTTGATGGGCCAGAAATATAGAGGGCCATAACCGCTGTTCACGGCACGGCCCAAGGAATCAATATGAAGAGAACAGATAGAAAAACCTGTTTTATCGAAAAGGGATACTAGCCAATGGACCAAGATTTAGCGAATTTATTGTTTTTATGCTCGCCATTCATAAATTAAATGCCTGATACGTGTTTCACTGGATCTACGTCTCGCTGATTTTTTCTGCCACAGTGGCCATTAATTGTCGCAACCAGCGGTGCGCTGGGTTGTTCTGCAGCAAAGGACTCCAGGCCATTTTCAGTTCAAATTTGGGAATATCGAACGGCGGTGCCATCAGGCAGATATTCGGGTTGGCCGCCTGCAACCGTGCCAAGCGGCTCGGTACGGTGACCACCAAACTCTCCTGCTCAGCCAACAAAGCCGCCGCCTGATAATGCCTGGTAAACACGGAGATATCACGTTTCTTACCAAGTTTTTTCAGCGCCTCATCCACCCAACCCAGACGCTGGATATCCGCAGGGTTAA
>JALUYN010000552.1 GCA_027012915.1 Cellvibrionaceae bacterium | reverse complement strand
ATGGGCTCTTTTGTCGACCTGCAGCTGTATCCTGGTATTGAACCCATTATTGTTTTGCTGGAAGAGCTGAACGCGCTGCAGAAAGAGCTGGCGTTAGAAGCTGAACATGAGGCCAAAGAGCTGCGGGTCAAGAGCCTGATGTTTCTAGCCGCGGTAGCGGGAACCTCTACGGTGTTTTCCATTGCGTTAGGGTGGTGGTTGATCTCCGGTATCAATTCTCGCATCGATCGCATGTTGGGCGTGATTACTGAGATTGAAGGAACGCACCAGCTATCTCTGAAAGTGGATATGCCCCAGGGCGATGAATTTGGGGATATGGGCCGCCGCTTTGATCGCATGATGCAAGCGCTCTCCGATTTGATCTCTGATTTGCAACGCAGTGGTGTTGTACTTGACGAAGGCGCGGGCGTTCTGGCCAAGGTTAACAAAGAAAATGAGCGTCAGTCCGGCGAGCAGAAACAGGAATTGGAACGCTTTGTTTCCAGCATGCAAAACGCCAACGATGCGGCACAGGTGGTCATCGGTGGTATCGCCAGTACCGGGCAGATTACCCAGGACGCTCAGCAGACCGCCGCTTCCGGTAACGTCACAGTGCAGGGCACCATCGAAGCCATTATGAAAGTGGACGGTATTGTTAAGAATACCGCCGACAGTATGGGTGAGCTGCGCAGCGGCAGCGAAGAAATCGGTACTGTGATCGAAGTGATCAAATCCATTGCTGAACAAACCAACTTGCTGGCCCTGAACGCGGCCATTGAAGCTGCCCGTGCCGGTGAGCAAGGACGAGGCTTTGCAGTGGTTGCTGACGAGGTGCGTCAGTTGGCGAGCCGCACCGCCAGTTCAACTCAGGAAATTCAGCAGATTATCGAGAAAATTCAGGCCAGTACCCATTCTTCCTCTGCACTAATGAAACAGGCGGAAGAGGCTACCATGAATTCTGTTGAACAGGCGGAGCAAGCCGGTGCAGCGTTGGAGCAGATCACGGGTAACTTCAATGTGATCGTTGAGAAAACCGCAGAGATTCAGCGCGCTACCGACGAACAGATGCAGGCGTTTGTGACCATGCAGCGCAATGTGGAAAGGGTTGATGAGTTGGTAGATGAAGGTGTTAGTTTGTCTGCTCAGGGGTCGCAGGCCAGTGAGGATATTTCTGGTCAATCGCGGGCGATGAGTCAGAAGTTGTCAGTGTTTACTATTTGAACTTTTTCTTGATCTGGGTTTTCTTTTTGTTTGAACCTTAATCTTTAGATGTGGGTTTCGCCCCGCTGGGCGACTTCATTTTCTTTGCGCGCGCAAAGAAAACGGAAGCAAAAGAAAGCGCGCCCCAATCAGTCGCCGGCTGCGCCGATTCCCTGCGCTACTCAGAAATTAGCGGCCGTTCGCAAACTCGCATTTTTTGACACTCAGTCAAAAAATACTCAAACAGTGCTCACTGTTTGCGCCGCTAATTTCTTCCGTTGCCCGGCGACTTCTAAGGGGACCCGGGGTGCCACATTCAAACTTGGCACCCCGGGTTCCGTACGAACTGCCGAATGGAGGGTCTAGACAAGGGTAGCTCGCCTAGCGAGGGCGAAACCTAAGCTGAAATTCACTCCAAAAATTAATAAAAGCTTCCCAAAGAAATAAAGACTTACTCCGGTACCAACATCAAAGTCCGCTTATTAACAATATCGGCAGCATCCAGAATCTGCTGCCGATACTCGCCGGCCACATAAGCCGCAAACTGGTCATCGTAGTGAGGATCAAACGGATTTCCCGATTGCCCGGCTGGCAGAATACCCAGAGATTTTTCCGGTTGAGAAAAATCAATCAAACGTCGGGTAGAAGGTCCGGCGTTAACCGCTTGATGGCCGGAACGAAACTTTTGGGAGAGGTTATTAGGTACGGCGTGGGAGCCTGGTACCGGGCTGGGGCCAATATTAAAGATCGGGCGCAGCAGTGACGATTGCGCGAAGGCGTGGTTCAGCTCCAGCGTGTGGACACGCTGCCATTGCCACTCTCGCCAGTCGTTGCCGAGGTTTTCTGTGAGTGCCGTTTGAGCCAGTTGCCAACTGCGATTGATAATGTCGCTCATGGTGTTGAGTTGATCATCGCCGGTGTGATTCCACCAGGGGCTTTGCGGCGATTGCAGTAGATTGTAGAAGCCGAAGTCGATTTTTCGGGTGTCGGTCATCAGTGCAAACAGCTGATCGCCCACCTCATCTGCAAACGCCAATTGCGACAATTGGTATTGCCATTCAATAAACACGCTCGGGGCAACGGCTTCTTTGGTGAAGTTGCCGTCCCAGTTTTGCAGTTGATCGATCAGCTCGGCGTCGTGATCACTTTTCAGATACTGCACCATGATCTTTAATGCGTCACGGGCATAGTCACTGGCAGTGTCCAACTGCAGCGGTTGCTGATTGTCGAGACTGGCATCTTCCAGTGCATTTAACGCTTTGGTGATTTTTTCCGCGCGGGCGTCGAAATTGTAGTAGCCCGGAGTCATTAACCCTTGTTGGGGTTGTGGTCGGTGATTGGCCGACACGATAAAGCCATTTTCCGGATCTACCGATTGCGGATTAAAACTGAAATCGTAGAAGCCCTGCGGGCTGTCTTCGCCAGACGCGCCGTCGAGAATGTGCCAGGGTTGCACGTGAGCCGGGCGCTTAGGAATACGCGCGGCGGCCCACCAGCCAATGTGATTGCTACTGTCGGCGTACATAATATTCAGGCCGGGTGCGTGAATTCCCTGCACTGCCTGCTGGAATTCTTCGATGCTGGAGGCGTGGTTCATGCCGTAGAAAGCTTCCAGCATAGGGTTGTCGGTATTGGTGTAAGTCCACCACAGCGATACCGGTTGAGCGTCAGAAAAGCCGGGAAAGATATCGTTGATGATGGGGCCATTGCGGGTGATGCGCACGGTAAGTTGTTCGGGGGCCTGACCTTTGACCAAAATGGTTTCTTCAACTTTAACGACGTCCTGCCACTGATCTGTGGCCCACACCTGATCGATGTTGTGCGGGTTGGCTCGCTCCAGATAGAAGTCGATATCGTCGTTCTGGAACATGGTGATGCCCCAGCCAAATTTGCGGTTGTGGCCCAGCATGGCGGGTGGTACCAGCGGCAGATGATGGCCGTAGAGCTCGAAGTCGCCAGCGGTAACGTGGGCTTCGTACCAGGTGCCTGGCACGCCAAACTGAATATGCGGGTCGCTCTCCAAAATGGGTTTGCCGTTGGCGGTGCGTGAACCGCTGATGGCCCAGGCGTTACTGCCTTCGAATTGGCTCATGGATTGTGGCAGGACTGAGTGTTCTCCGAGTCGCGTCAGGGATGCCAGGGTATCGGCTTGCAGTTGTGGTGCCTGAGCCGGGCGGTCCAGAGCAAACAGATCCAGATAGTCTTCACCCAGTTTATCGCTGACGAAAGTCATTAAGGGTTCCGTGCGCATGGCTACCGCAAAGCTGTAGGCCATATAGCCGGCCACGCTGATGGAGTCCTCGGTGGTGAAGGGGCGTGGCTCGATCCCGAGGAGATCGAATTCTACGGGCAGTTTGGCGCTGTTCTGGTAGTGGTTAACTCCCGCGAGATATTGCTCGAAAGCGCGCCAGGCTTCGGTGGTCTTATCGGCCCGAGCGACGTAGTCGCGGGCGTGACGGGCCAGCCCCAGAGTGCGAAAGATCTTGTCGGTGGCTACCAGATCGGGTCCAAATACCTCGGCCAGTTCCCCCTTGGCCAGACGACGCATGGACTCCATTTGAAACAGACGATCCTGAGCGTGAACATAGCCCAGGGCAAAATACATATCGTCCAGATTTTGTGCCTGGATATGGGGAACGCCGTGTTGATCGTAATTGACGGTGACAGGTTGCTCTAATGCTTCGGCGGTGACTTCACCGCTACGTTGGGTTTTATAGATTTGGGGCACGGCCAGAACGAGGGCAATAACTGACAACAGGCCCAGTGCTATTATTTTTTTAAGCATTGTGGTCTCTCTATTGTGTGACTGTTTTTATAAGAATATTCACCGCGCAAAAGAGTATCACAGGCCCTTCCAGGCTTTGGGATTTTGTTGTTATTTTTTGTTATTCTGCGGCCACTTTTGCAATCTTTTTTCGACCATTAGGGGGTGCCATGCGCGGCGCATTGGATGTGATCAATTCTACGGCTACCTCGTCGTTGCGAGTTTGGCGAGGTACCCTGGCCAAGCCGGCAGCGGTGCAGCCAGAACAGTTGTTGCAGCTCTATGAGTTCGAGTCCTGCCCCTATTGCCGTTTGGTGCGTGAGGTGCTGACGGAGCTCGACCTTGACGCCATGATCTACCCCTGTCCCCAGAATGGCGAGCGCTATCGAGACAAGGTAGTCGAGCTGGGTGGGCATCGTCAGTTTCCGTTTTTGGTGGACCCCAATACCGGTGAGGCCATCTACGAGTCCGACAAGATCATTGCCTACCTGTACAAAACCTATGGCCAACGCAAGCCGCCCTTCGGCGTGCGTGAGTTGGCGGTAGCGGGATCTATAACGGCCTCGATGGTTCGCGGTACACAAAAGGCATTGCCCTCCAAGTCCGCCGAGCAGCCGCTGGTGCTGTACAGTTTTGAGTCCAGCCCTTTTTGCCGTCGAGTGCGAGAGTTGTTGTGTGAACTGGAAATTGCCTACGAGTTGAGAAATTCCGGCAAAGCCATGATGCAGGATATGGGGCCTCCGGCCCTGCGTAAGATGTTGTTCCCGAGCCTTCCTGTTCAGGGGCGCAATCGTCAGCGTCTGCTTGAGGAAACCGGCAGGGTGCAGTTTCCCTATCTAATAGACCCGAACACGAATACGGCTCTATTTGAGTCAGCGGATATCAATCAATATCTGCTGGATACCTATAAACAGTAATCACCACCCCGATATAAGGAACGATCAGCACTATGTTGGCATTTCTGCAGGAATACTGGACCTACCTGACCATCCCTATTGTCAGTGCTGTGGTGGGCTATGGCACCAACTGGCTGGCAGTTAAAATGATGATGGCCCCAGTGGAGTTCAAAGGGCTGGGTTTTGTTGGCTGGCAGGGAGTGATTCCCGCCAATGCAGAAAAGATGGCCCGCGTGGTGGTGGACCACAGCGTTAAACGGGTGATGACTCAGGATGAGTTGATTGATCGTATTGATCCTGAGCATCTGGTGGATGCCATGCAGCATCGTCTCGAGCCTTTTGTCGAAGAGCTGGTCGATGAAGTAATGGATCAGACCGGAACCTATGGCGTCAAGGTCAGTCGTTTTCTGTGGAGTGCTTCGCCTTCGTGGATCAAGGAAAAGGTTTATATTGAGGTTAAAAAACGCATCCCTGACGTGGTGGAGCGCATCGTCGAGGATATCAAAGACGATGCCGATGATTTGCTCGATATGAACGAAGTTATCGCTGAGAAGTTGGGTCAGAACAAGGAAATGCTGATCGATATTTTTCAGACGGCGGGCAAGCGAGAGTTTCGTTTTATCGAGCGCAGCGGTTTTTATTTTGGATTCCCCTTGGGTATACCGGTAATGTTTCTCTGGTACTACTTCCCGCACTGGTGGCTGCTGCCTTTGTTCGGTTTGATGGTGGGCTATATCACCAATACTCTTGCTATCTATTTGGTACAGAAGCCGATTAATCCGGTAAAAATCGGGCCCTTTTTCGTGCAGGGGTTATTTATCAAGCGACAGAAAGAAGTGTCGCGCTACTATGGCAAGGTGTTCGCCGAAGAGCTCATCAAAGCCGAAGTGCTGGCTCGGGAAATACTCAAAAGTGAGCGCTCCGTGGAGCGGGTGCGGGATCTTATTCACCGCGAGGTAAACCACGTGCTGGAATCCACCCAGGGTTCGTTTAAGCCTCTGACTGTAATCAGCCTGGGGCCAACGGAGTACGCCAAGATCAGCAGCATTATCAGCGTCAAAGCCTTTGAAGAGTTTCAAAATCCCGATCGACGCTCTCTGGAGTATATTGATCAGGCCTTTGATATCGAAGAGACGGTCGCCGAGCGCGTGGGTAACCTTCCCGGCGAAGAGTTTTTCGAACTGCTGCACCCGGTGATTGCCGAAGACGAATGGAAGCTGATTGCCGTGGGAGCGGTATTGGGATTATGTGCGGGCTTCTGGCAGTGGGCGTTGCTTACCTGACATACCCTCGAATCATAAGGGACCTGGCGTGAAAAAGTTGCAACAAAGGCATACACTGGGAGCACGTTAACAATAAGCGGGTGATTATGCCATTTCAGGTTTATGAGCTGGGTAGAGGAATCACAACTCCCTGGTACGATGTGTTTCCAGCGCGAGGGGTCAATAAGGCCAACGAGCCTGATTCGTCTCTGTCCCTGTCACCCCGCGACCAGTTTAAAGAGGGCGATCTGTCCCACACTGCCAAACACGCAGCCAAAGAATTGAAGCGGACGTTGTATCAGTTGCAAGACGATGTCGACGAGCGTCGGCCAGTATCCACCGCTGGTGAAATCATGTCGCAGCCAGTTCGCACGGTCTCACCGGCTATGACACTGGATCAGGTGTGGCAGGCATTTGCTCAATATCGTTTCAGACACTTTCCGGTGGTCGGTCAAGACGACAGTTTATTGGGCATCGTTTCGGATCGCGACCTCTTGTTAGCCACATCATTTCTGCGTACAGACGCAGGCCTTCTGGCAGCGGAGCAAAGCCGCCTCCAGGGTGTCGAACAGATTATGAAGCGACGGGTGCTGACAGCGTTGCCGCACACCAATCTGCGGGAGCTGGCCGAAGTGATGCTGAATCATCGCATTGGGGCTGTGCCACTGATGAGTGAAGAGCATCGCGTACAGGGCATAGTCACACGCTCGGATATTTTGCGTACCTTGACCCATCAGGTTCCGGTGAGCTTGTGGACCTAGTTTGTGGACCTAGTTTGTGGACCTAGTTTATGGACCTGGTTTGAGGGCTAAGCAGACATAGGACCTGGATCAAAGCTCAACGATTGGAGGTCGTCTATAGTGTTCGGCTTGATTATCGCGACAACCAGGAAGCGGGCATGAGCAAGCCACTGGTGGTGGATTACTATACGGATATTCTCTGTGTCTGGGGGTGGATTGCGCAGCGGCGCATCGACGAGCTCAAACAGCAATTTGGTGATCAGGTACAGCTCGACTATCACTACCTGGACGTGTTTGGTGACGTGCCCAGCAAGATGGCCGGAC
Organism: Cellvibrionaceae bacterium; assembly: GCA_027012915.1. Next base: position 1,583 of record JALUYN010000552.1, on the reverse strand, counting down.
AGTGGGGCGAACGCGGCGGTTATCTGGGCTTCGCTGAGCACGTAATACATTCAGCCGATGGCTTTGAAGATGCTCATATCAATCCCCGCATTTGGGTCGATGTAAGGCCCGCCACTTCTGCCAATGCGCATCTGTTGCTCAAAGCCGTGCAGATAACCGGTGGCAAAGAAGCCAGTGCGCATCTGGCGTTGGAATTGCGCAAAGCGTTCTTTATTGAGGCGCGCAATATTGGAGAGCTACCTGTGTTGCTGGAACTGGCCAGTGAACAGGGTTTTGAACGCAAAGAAATCAATCGCTGCGTTCAGAATGGGCAGGCCATGGCGGCATTGATGGGCGATTATCAGAGGGCGCGGCAACAATCCCTTAAAGGCAGTCCATCCTATATCATCGACAATGGTCGACAGACTCTCTACGGCAATGTGGGCTATCGCGTATTGCACGCCAATATTGAAGAACAACTCAAGAATCCGGAAAACGAAGCCAGTTGGTGTTAATCGATATGCGCAGAAAGCTGACCCTGCTTTGTGGTTGCCTATTAGGATTGAGCGTTGCCAATGCCGCGTTCGCCAATCCTGTGGCTCCGGTCACGCCTTCTGCGCAACCGGTGCGATTTGCCACCTCCACGGTACGGCCCTGGGGAATGAACATTGGAGGCAAAGAGCAGGGATTACTGGTGAATGTGTTTAATGCATTGCATCGACATACGGGCATCGCGGCTTCCAATCAACTGCAACCCTACCCGCGTGTGATCTATTCAGTGTACAGCGGTGTGGTCGACCTGGCGGTTTTATTTGACAGCCCGTCAGCCCGAGAAAACGCCATTCGTGTCGGCCATCTGGTGGATACTCGCGTATTGATTGTTGCGCGATCCGGCACCAAACCCATCGATTCTCTGGAACAGTTGGAAGGGCAGTTGGTGGGGTATATTCGAGGCTCCAAATACGGACCTTCATTTGACAATGCCACACACTTTACCCGCCTGGCGGTCAATACCATGGAGCAGGGATTAGCAATGCTGATTCGCAATCGTCTGGATGCGATGGCAGGCACCGATCAATCTTTCTACTGGGCGATGAAACAGATGCGTTTGGGCACGCCCCAGCTGTCGAAGTTGCTGGTGGTGGGAGGTGCTACCGGCAGCCTCTACATGTCAAAAAATTCTCCTCGACAAGATTTAATTCCTGTTTATCAGGATGCCCTGGAGGCTCTGCACAAGGACGGTACTCTGTCGGAGATATTTAGTGAGAGTCACGAGTGGGGAGTCCCCGAAAACTGGCCGGATGGTCCGCGGTAAATGAGTGCAGTGACGCGAACTTTGGTTGCTTTCTTGCTGCTCGGGCTGGCGGGGTCTGCGCGTGGGCTTGAGGTTGAATCACCACTCGCGCCCGTTATTTTTAGTACTTCTACGGTAAAACCCTGGGGCATGCCCTATCTTCAGAATGTATCGGGTGTCTTGGATGAGACTGTTGCCGCACTTATGAAGGAAACCGGGGAGCCCTATCAAAATCTGTATCGCCCCTACTCTCGAGTATTTCACGACCTGTATTCGGGGGAAGTGGATATGGCACTGGTGTTTGATAGCC
>JALUYN010000551.1 GCA_027012915.1 Cellvibrionaceae bacterium | reverse complement strand
GGACTTCAATGGCCCGATACAAGCGGTGGGCATGCAGCCGCGCCTGGTCGCTGCGTTCGAAGCCCTGTTCAGCCTGCGCAACAGCGCCTACAACCTGGCGTCGTTTATTCACGGCTGCCACGAGATGCAGCAAGCCATCAGCTATATGGCGCTGCTGGTGCGACAACAGCGCTCCAACACGGGCAAGCAAATTGACCTGGACGCCGCTCGAGCTTTTATGAATCAACACCTTCACGGTCAACTGAATCTGGAAACTCTGGCCGCCCACAGCAAGTTATCGAAGTACCACTTTTCCAAACGCTTTAAGGCCCTCACCGGGCATTCACCGATTCAGTATTTTATTAACTTGAAGATGCAGCACGCCTGCTACCTGCTGGATGTCAGCGCGCAGTCCATCAAGCAGGTGGCCGCGGCCCTGGGTTATGACGACGCCTATTATTTTTCTCGATTATTCAAGAAAGTAATCGGCCTGTCGCCAGACCAGTATCGTAAAAGCAAGCACCGCTAATTAACTCCGACAGACACATTTCAGATTAACAGTGGTAACTTAGGCTGACGCTAAAGAGCTTCTGCGAACCCTTCAAACCGGCAAACCCTACACAGGCTTACAGGGATGAAAGCACCTATGAAACACCCCCGAATTTACACACTGGCATCCACACTACTGCTCGCAACAGTTTTGTTGAGCGGCTGTGACTCCAAAGACAATACCGAAGAGACTGTCGTCGATACTGGCACGGCGGAAACTCGCGTAGATCAAGCGGCGAGTAACAGTATCACTGGCGGGATCACTGCCGGGGACAATGAGCAAATACAAAATCGCATTGACCTCGACGGCGCCAGCGACACGCAAACGTCGCAATGGCAACACTTTATCGGCGATCACAGTAGCGGCTGGGTCCCGGCCCGCGAACCGCTCTACATAGACTTTAATTACGATCTGCTGCCTATAGAAGAGCGCGCGCCGAATACTCTGCAACAGGCCATAAAAATCACACCCGAGTTGCCGGTAGTGATCAGCGTCGAATCCGCACAGCGCCTGCTGATCACCCCGCAGCAACCACTGGCATCGGGACAGATCTACTCGATCAGCATCAACGCCACTGGCTTCGACGCAATCGCCGACGACACAGGCGACTATCAATTTGCCGTTCAAGCGTTGCAGCAGGATCTGGAATTGCAGATTTACGGTTTAACCCAGCAGCGCGACCAAGAGCGGATGACATTCAGCGGCGCCATAGAAACCAATGACAGCGTCGAACAGGAAAAGCTCGAGACAGTACTCAGCGTCGTCCAGGGCGAGCAGCAATTGCCTGTTAAGTGGCAACACTTGCCACAGCAACGGCGCCACGAATTTGTGGTCGAAAATATTGTGCGTGAAGCGGCCAGTGGCAGTCTGCAAGTGCAGTGGGATGGCGCAGCTATTGGCGTCGCGAAGCGTGGCGCACGCAACTATGACGTACCGGCCATCGATCAGTTTGCCATTACCGCCGTGCACAGTCGTCAGCAGCCGCAGCAACACGTGGACGTGGCCTTTTCCGAGGCACTCGATCGCAATCAGAACCTCACCGGCTTGGTGCGCTTGAACGGCGAAGAGGCTCGAGTGCGCATCGACGGCAGCCATCTGCGCATCTATCCCAGCCAAAAACTCTCCGGCGAAGTCACCCTGACCGTTGAAGACACCATTCGCAGCAGCAAACAACTCAGTCTGAGTTCTGCTTTTGAAGCACCGGTGACCTTTATTTCAGAACTTCCCGGCGTGCGTTTTCTGAGTAGCGGCGCAATTCTTCCCCCCGCCAAAGATCTCCATGTGCCGTTTGAAGCGATTAATGTGAATGCGGTCTGGGTAACGGCGTTTAAGACCTACAGCAACAATATGCCGGCGTTTTTGGCCTACAACGATTTGCGCAGCACCAGCGCCAACTCCGACCACGGTCGTTACCTCTGGAAAAAGAAAATCAGCCTGCCGGATATTCCCCGCGATACCTGGCAGCGCTATCACATCGAACTCGATGAGCTGATGCAAAACCACCCCGACGATCTGATCAATATTCGCTTGAGTCTCGATCCCGAGAACAGCCTCTACAATTGCGACAGCCAGCCCTTGCTCGGTGACAATGATTCACTAAAAAACTACCCCGGACCCGACAACGAAGACTACGAGTATCAGCCCAACTGGTATCACCAGTATTACCATCCCAACAATGGCTACTTGAGCTGGCGGGAACGCAACAACCCCTGCCACAGCAGTTTTTATCAATACAACGATCAGGCCGAAACCCGACGCAACTTTATGGTGTCCAGCATCGGCCTGTTGGCCAAGCGCGGCTCCAACGCACAACTGCATATTGTCAGTACCAATTTAAAGACCGCCGCGCCATTGCCCAATACAGAGATAGAACTTTTTAACTATCAGAATCAATCTGTGGCTAAGGGAAAAACCGATACTCAGGGCATGCTGATTCTAAAGCCAGACAACAAACCCTTCTACCTGATTGCGCGCAGCGGCGACGACATCGGCTATCTGCGAGTGGCCAGTAACCACGCGCTGCCAACCAGCCAGTTTGATACCGGTGGCAGCAGTATCAAGCGCGGCCTTAAAGGATTTATCTATGGTGAACGGGACGTCTGGCGCCCCGGCGATACCATGCATCTGACCTTTGTGCTGGAAGATCGGCAACAGCGCCTTCCGCAAAACCACCCGGTGTCCATCGACCTGTTTGATCCGAAGGGCGTCAAGGTCAGTAGCCAAACCAACAATCGCCCGGCGGGCAATCTCTATACCTTTTCATTGCCCACTGATGAGCAAGCGCCCACCGGAAATTGGCGTGCCGTAGTCCACGTGGGCGGTGACTATTTTTCTAAAGATCTGAAAGTCGAAACAATAAAACCCAATCGCTTGAAGATAGAACTCAGCACGAGCGGCACCACATTGCGCGCGGCAGATATGCCCATTCGCACAGAACTGAAAGCGCAATGGCTCAGTGGCGCCATCGCCAACAATCTAAAGGCGGACAGCGAAATCAAACTGAGCCCCATGGCGACTCACTTTGAAGGTTATAGCCAGTTCCACTTTGACGATCCCGCCAGCAACTTTGAAAACTACAGTCGCCTGCTGTTTGAAGGACCGCTCAGCAGTCGCGGCGAAACCGCCTTCCATCTCGACCTGCAACGCCTCGCCGCCCCCGGAAAACTGCGCGCGACTTTTGTAAATCGCGTCTTCGAAAACAGTGGCGAGTTTAGCCGTAGTATCAGTTACAAAGAATTGCTGCCCTATGAACACTGGGTCGGCCTAAACATTCCCGAAGGCAGTGGTTATCGCGGCGCCATCACTCGCGATCAGGATCACACACTGACACTGCAGTCCATCGACAGCAATGGTTCGCCACAGGCCAACCGCGAACTGGATCTGCGTATCTATAAACTGGATTGGCGCTGGTGGTGGGATCAAAGCCACAGCGATCTGGCCAACTACATCAATGATCGTCACGTCGATCAACTGCAGCAACAGAAACTGCTCACCGACAGTAACGGTCGCGCGCAGTGGACGCTGGAAAAAGATCGATACCCGTGGGGCCGGTATTTGATACGCGCCTGCGACAAACAGAGCCGACACTGTACCGGCAAGGAAATCTATCTCGGCTGGAGCTGGGACAATCAGGTCAACCCCGATGCCGCCACACAGCTGATGCTGGCCACCGACAAGAAGCGCTACCAGGTGGGTGACACAGCGGTGATCAAGCTGCCACAACTGTCCCAGGGTCAGATATTGTACTCGCTGGAAAATGGCAGCCGCGTACTGGAACAAAAATGGCTGACACTGCCAGCGAATTCTCGCTCGTTCGAAGTACCAGTGACCGACGCCATGGCGCCCAATGCCTACGTTAGCGTAACCCTGCTATTGCCACACGAAAGCCGCGACAGCGATGCGCCTATCCGTTTGTTCGGAGTTATTCCGCTGTTGGTAGACAACCCTGCCAGCCATTTGCAGCCGGTAATTGAAGCTCCCGACAGCGTGCGCCCGGAAAGCGAGATCGAACTCACCGTGCGTGAACAACAGGGCCGAGCCATGAACTATACCGTGGCACTGGTGGATGAAGGCCTGCTCGGCATCACCAATTTTCAAACTCCAAATCCCCATGCTTCTTTCTTCAAGAAAGAAGCACTGGGTGTTGCCACCTGGGATATGTTCGACAGCGTCGCGGGAGCCTACGGTGCAAATCTGGAGCGCCTGCTTCGCATTGGCGGCGGTCAGAGCGATAAGGAAAAAGACCAAAACCAGCGTCGCCGTTTTCCACCGGTGGTGAAATTCCTGGGCGCCTTCCAGCTGGCCGCGGGAGAATCCCGTCACCACAAAATCACACTGCCCAATTATATGGGAGCTGTGCGTCTGATGGTGGTAGCTGCGGATGACGGTGCCTACGGCAACGCAGAAAAGTCCGTAACTGTAACGCAACCTTTAACACTGCTGACGACATTGCCGCGAGTATTGGGGCCAGGAGAAACACTGGCCCTGCCAATCAATGTATTCGCCAATAACGACAGTATTCGTAACGTAAAAATCAATGTAGAAGCGAGCGATCTGTTCCTGCTGCCTGTTACCGAAACCGAATTGCAGTTCGACGGTGTGGGCGATCAAATCGCGATGTTGAATATGCAGGTGGCCGACGCTATCGGTGGCGGTACCATCACCGTCAGTGCCGAAGCGGAAGTCCTCGGCGCCGACGGCAAAGTCACAATCGAACGCGCTCATGAATCCATCTATATTGAATCCCGCTCGGCCAATTCTGCCAGGGTCGAACAGTTATCAAAACTGTTGCAACCCGGTGAGATTTGGCAGCCACAGATACAGCCTCACGGCTTGCCCGGCACCAACAAGGCCTCGGTGGCAGTGAGCAGTCTGCCACCACTGAATCTGGACAAGCGCCTCGAATATCTGATTCGCTACCCCCACGGCTGTATTGAACAAACCACCTCGGCGGCTCTGCCGCAGCTGACACTGCATCAGTTACTGACGCTCAGTGAACAGCAGCGCAGCGACATTCAAACCAATGTGGATGCCGCAATCAAAAAGCTGGCGCGCCATCAAACCGACGACGGCGACTTCAGCTACTGGCCCGGACAGAACTACAGCAACCCATGGGCTTCCAGCTACGCCACCCACTTTATGGTTCGCGCCAAACAGCAGGGCTACGCCGTGCCGCAAAAAATATTGGCCAATGCCATCGGCGCCGTGCGCACCGCACTGAATCGCGCCGAGGGTTATGCTGCAACTCACGGCTATCAAGCCTATGTGTTGAGCCTCAATGGCACGCCGGATCTGGGTGCCATGAATCGCCTGCGTGAGCGTCTGTTGAAAAACCCCGGTAGCGCAAACCTGACTCGACAACTACTGGCTCTGGCTTATGCAACATCCGGTCTGACCGATATCTCCGCGGAACTGTTGGCCAGCATTTCCAGTAACGACAATTACAGGCACAACATCAATACCTATGGCTCGCCACTGCGCGACCAGGCCATTGCTTTAATGGCGTTGGATCACAACACCGATCAGCGATCCACTCAGCAAATCGCCTGGAACATGGCGAGCGCCATTGCCAACGAACTGTCCGGCGATCAATGGCACAGCACCCAGAGTACCGCCTGGGCGCTGATGGCCCTGAGTGAATTTGGCTCGCGGCCGGATGCCAACAGCAGCAATCTGTTTGCACTGAATACCGAACACAGCAAAGGCAAGGACGCGTGGCAGTCGCTGCAATCCATTCAGCACTATTTCAAACAGGCCATCAGCACTCAATCACTGGCCGATGGCTCACTGCAAATTCGCAACGACAGTGAACATCCACTTTATGCGCAGGTGGCCAATCAGGGTGTGCCAGCGATTGGCGATGAGCAGGCCGCAAGCCAGGGGCTGATCATGGACATCGATTACACCGATCTCAATGGCAATGCACTGGATGTTAATCGATTGCCCCAGGGGCAGGATCTGATCGCCCGGGTCAAAGTCGGCTTGCCAAACGGCCAGCGTAACCCTGCCATGAAGAACATTGCCGTGAAGGACATTGCTCTAAGCATGGTGATGCCCAGCGGCTGGCAGATTCGCAATCGCCGCCTGGAAGGCGAGGACATTAGCGAAGCGCTTGACTATCAGGATCTGCGCGACGATCGCGTAAACAGTTACTTCAGTCTGTGGCAGAACTACAACTGGCGCAGCTACAACTATCGCTACAGTGATCGCAGCCAGAACAGCGTGGAGATCGAAGTCATGCTCAACGCATCCTACGCCGGTCGCTACTACCTGCCCGGCTGGGAAGCCAAGGCAATGTACAACGAGAGCCTCTACACGCGCAGTGCCGGACAATGGGTGGAAGTGGTTGCCGAAGGCAGTCACTGATTTGGGGTGAACAACTTGCGATGATGTTTCTCCGGTGAGATTTTTGCGATGAAGCTTTTCCGATGAACATGCGGCGTTTTCTCAGGAATAGTCTCGCGGCAATAGCGCTGACGCTGGTTGGCGCTTTCGCCGTCTGGATGCTGTGGCTGCCATTGCCCAACACACTGCAACCATCGCAATCGAAGGTTCTGTTTGCCAAGAACGGCGAACTGCTGGCAGCGAGTATTGCCGCCGATCAACAATGGCGATTTCCCGCCAGCGAGCAGCTGCCGGAAAAGTACCGCACCGCCTTGCTCACCTTTGAGGATCGGCGTTTTTACTACCACCCGGGTATTGATCCCATCGCCATCGCCCGCGCCAGCGTAAGCAATCTGCGCGCGGGTCGAGTGGTGTCCGGTGGTAGCACCCTGACCATGCAACTGGCGCGCATGCTTTTGCAAGACCAACCCCGCACGTTGCGCTTCAAAGCGATGGAGGCGCTGCTGGCGCTGAAGCTGGAATGGCACTTCAGCAAAGAACAGCTGCTGCAACACTACGCCAGCCACGCCCCTTTTGGCGGCAACCTGATAGGTTTGGATACAGCCAGTTGGCGCTACTTCAACCGCCAGCCGCAACAACTTTCCTGGGCCGAGGCCGCACTGCTGGCGGTACTGCCCAACTCTCCGGCGCTGATTCATCCCGGCCGCAATCGCGAGCAACTGCGCAGTAAGCGCAATCGCTTGCTTAGACAACTCCACAACCAGAAACACCTCAGCGCTACCGATCTGCAACTGGCGCAGTTGGAGCCCCTTCCCAACGGCGTGTACCCGCTGCCGCGACTATCGCCCCATTTGTTACTCAGCGCCAGCCAACAGCATCCAAATGACCATGCCTGGCACACCACGCTCAACGCCGAGTTGCAGCGCAACACCACTCTGGTCGCCGAGCGACAAGGGGCACGACTTGCCGATGCGGGGGTCAACAATCTGGCCATTGTCGTGATCGACAATCGCAGTCTGGAGCTGCACGCGTATCTGGGCAACTACAGCCAGCAGGGCGTCAGCGATGCCGTCGATATTGCCAGCCGACCTCGCTCCACCGGGTCCATTCTCAAGCCACTGTTGTACGCGGCCATGCTCGACGCCGGAGAGATTCTGCCCAACACATTGGTGCCGGACACCCCCAGCAACTACAACGGCTTTACACCGGAAAACTACGATCACGATTATCGCGGGGCGGTTCCCGCACACCAGGCGCTGGCGCGCTCACTGAATATTCCCGCGGTGCACCTGCTGCAACGCTACGGCGCGCCGCGATTCCATCAAGACCTCCAACAGCTGGGACTGACCACGCTGTTTCGACCGGCAGAAGACTACGGCTTGAGCCTCATACTCGGCGGCGCCGAGGCCAATCTTTACGAGATCACAGCAATCTATGCCCAGCTAATGGCCAGCGCCAGAGACGACCATGTCAAAGAAAACGACATCAAAGCAAACGAAGTCAAAGCAAAGGAAGGCACGACACTGCGCTGGCTGACAAATAGAGACGCCTCACTCACCGGCAGTAAACACCAGCCACTATTTTCACAAGGCAGCGCCTGGCTCACACTGGAAGCCTTGCAAGATGTATCGCGCCCCGGGGTCGACAACTACTGGCGCCAGTTTGCCAGCAGTCAGACCATCGCCTGGAAAACCGGCACCAGCTATGGATTGCGCGATGCCTGGGCCGTGGGCAGCAACAACCACTACACGGTGGGAGTCTGGGCCGGCAACGCCGGTGGCGAGGGCATCGCTGGCCTCTCCGGCTTGAACAGTGCCGCACCGGTATTGTTTGAAATGTTTCAACAGTTGCCCAGAAGCAGCTGGCCCGCGCCTCCACTGCTGGCACTGAAACAGATTGAGACCTGCATTGCCGACGGCTTTCTGGCCGGTAATGAATGCGCTTCCGAATCCAGCTGGGCGCCACGCCACAGCAATTTTCAGCAACAGACGCCCTACCATCGCATGGTGCAGTTGAATGCCAACGGAGACTATCGCGTCCACGGCAACTGCGAAGCAATATCGAGAATCAATCGACAAACCTGGCTGGTACTGCCACCGCTGATCGAACATCACTGGCGTAAACACCACCCGGAATACCAAACTCTGCCACCCTGGCGCCCGGACTGCGTTGCAGGTCTGGCGGATCTTTCAGTGGATATGCCCATGGAAATTGTCTACCCAAGCGAAGGTGCGCAGGTGTTTATTCCCAGGGAGCTCAGCGGTGAAAAAGGCCGTACCGTATTCAAAGCCGCTCACAAGCAACCGACCAGTCAGGTTCACTGGCACATCGACGATCGCTATATCACCACCACCGAAGTGTTTCACGAAGTGGCGCTGAATATCGAAGCGGGTTGGCACAAGTTAGTGCTGGTAGACGACCAGGGGTTTCGCCAAGAGCGCTGGTTTAAAATCAGTTCGGCACAGCAG
>JALUYN010000550.1 GCA_027012915.1 Cellvibrionaceae bacterium | reverse complement strand
CCCCAGCTGCGTTGGAATTCGCTTATTTAGAACAACTAAATGGCGCTCATACCGCCTGACTGGGAGCGAAAATAGTCTCCAGCAGAAGTATCAGAATTAGTGTTAACAGGCCCTAGGTCGCTACTGCGATACGAATGGCATCCAGGCGCAGTTGGCTGTTGCCAAGTGCGTCCAGGCCCGCTTGTTTCAGATCTGCACAGTAGTCGATTTCTTCCTGGCGGATATTGGGGTTCACCTGTGCCAGTGCTTCCAATCGTTCAATCTCCAGATCAAAGTGCTCGCGCAGCTTTTGTTCTGCGATACGAACAGTTTCCTGAAGCTGTTGTTTAGCCTGCTGTTCCAGATGAATACAAATGCGCTCGATATCTGAGCGAGCGTGCTGCACCAGCTGTTTGGCTGTAGCTAGTTTAATCTGCTGCCCCAGCTTATTCAGATGTTCAACCGTAATCACATGGCCCAGGGATTTCAAATTGTTGTCGGCCAGCAGGCGCAGGCTGCTGTCGGCCACAAAACGTTGAATGTGCAGGGCTCTTGGTGCTGGGCACGTGAACTGAAAAATGCCTTCCACCAGCAGGCTGCCGGGTTTCAGTGGTGGCAGCTTGATGGTGCACAGAGCCGTGTTCCCCTGTTCGTTGTTCAGCACCATATCCATTACACCGCTGACCATGGGGTGCTCCCAGGTCAGGTAGTGCATATCTTCGCGGCTCAAGGCCTGTTGTCTTTCGAAGGTCGCGGTCAGCCCTTCGTCCGGAAGGCCCGGGAAATGTGCGGTTTGCATGTGGTCCGATGGACGAACCACAATCGCTGAGTCACTGTGCTTTTCACTGTCGACGCCGTAGAGTTCGAAGGCGTTATCCAGATACTCCTTGAGTGCTGATTCGTCATCCGCAGAGGTCAGAGCCTTAATGAGTACTTCGGCGGCCTCTGGCTTACAGGAGTTGAGCTCGAGTAAGCGATCTCGGCCGTTTTGCAATTGTGCCAGGGTGGCTTCGGTGCGTTCGCGGGTGCGCTCAATCAGCTCTTGCATCATGCTGGTTTCGCCTGCGTTGACGGTGTCGTGCAGCTCTTCAGCAAACTCCTGATAGATTTGTTGGCCGATAGGGCAGACTCTTTCAAAGCTGTTCAAGCCCTGGTGCAGCCAGTTGAGTTCCAATTCTTCCGTGGTACCTACGAGGTAGGGCACGTGAATTTGGACGTCGTTGGTTTGACCAATACGGTCCAGGCGACCAATACGCTGTTCGATCAGATCCGGGTTCAGGGGCAGGTCAAACATCACCAAATTGTGAGCAAATTGGAAGTTGCGTCCCTCGCTGCCGATTTCAGAGCACACCAGTACTTGGGCGCCATCCTCGGCGTCGGCAAAATAGGCTGCCGCGCGATCGCGCTCCAGCAAGGTTAACCCTTCATGGAAGGCGCTACTGCGCAAACCCGCGCGCAGATTCAAGTGCATTTCCAGGTCCAGAGCGGTGTCTGCGCTGTGGCAGATAATCAGTACTTTCTCTTGGCGGTGTTGCTTTAGCCAATCGACCAGCCAGCGCACTCGTGGGTTGTCCGCGTCAATCTGCTGGTCGGGATAGTCGTCTTCGCTGTTCAGGCCGTAGCTGTGCAAAACTCGGTGAGGAAAGCCCTTGACCGCGGAGCGGGTGTTGCGAAACAGCACCCGGCCGGTGCCGTGACGATCCAACAGGTCCGCAATTAACTGGTCGCGCAGGGGTTCCAGCTCACCCTTGTGATTGTCGATGTGCTCGGAAACACTGTCCCCCAGACGCTCAATCAATGCAGCGCGGGTGCTGCTGTCATCGACAATGCGGCTGGCATCGGCCAATAGTGACTGCACCAACTGGTTAACCGGTTGGTAGTTTTCCTGCTCGGCGAGAAAGCCGTCCAGATCGTAGTAGCGGTCTGGATCAAGTAGGCGCAATCGGGCGAAGTGGCCATCGACACCTAATTGTTCGGGGGTGGCGGTTAGCAGCAGAAGTCCGGAAGTTTCCCGGGCCAATTGCTCCACCGCGCTGTATGCGGGAGATTGTTGCTGTGGGTGCCACTCCAGGTGATGCGCTTCATCCACCACCAGCAGGTCCCAGTCGCAATCCAGAGCCTGTTCCAGGCGTAGGTCGTTTTCTGTGAGCAGGGATATGCCACAGAGGATCAATTGCGCGGATTCGAACGGGTTTTCCTGTCCTGATTCCAGCAGCGCTTCGCAGCGTGGCTCGTCCAACAGAGTGAAATGCAGGTTAAAGCGTCGCAACATTTCCACCAGCCATTGGTGACAGAGGCTGTCTGGTACTGCGATCAAAACGCGCTGGCTTAGGCCATTGGTGATTTGCTGATGAATCACCAAGCCTGCCTCGATGGTTTTTCCCAGACCCACTTCATCGGCGAGCAGTACACGGGGGGCGAAGCGGCGACCTACTTCAGAGGCGATATAGAGTTGATGTTCCAGTAGCTGTACACGAGGCCCCATGAGACCACGTGCAGGGTTGTGTGCTAATTGCTGTTGTTGTTGCAGGGTTTGATAGCGCAGTTGGAAGTGGCGGTGCTTGTCGATTTGTCCGGAAAACAAGCGGTCCTGGGGTTTGCTGAACTGCACAAAACAATCCAGTTCAACCTCACCCCACTCGGCGGTTTCTCCGTGAGCATCTTCGCCCTGGTAGGTGATGTAGCCCTGTGTTTCATCAATCCCGGTGATCTTGAGGCTATTGCCGTCGTTGTCCTTGATGGTCTCGCCAATGCGAAACTGTACCCGTGTCAACGGTGCATTGTTGGTGGCATAGACGCGTTGCTCGCCAGCGGCGGGAAAGGTGACTGTAATATGTCGATGTTCGTGGGCGCTGACAATGCCCAGTCCCAGGTCTGATTCGGTGTTGCTGATCCAGCGTTGACCAATGGTAAATTCAGACAATGTTGTGTTCCTGCGGTTGTAGGTTTGTGTGAGGAGAGACCTGTCAGTTTATGCGCTGACTATGGCGCCTTTGCCCATGCCTTCAAAAGCTTTAACCAGAAACTCATCCTGTGGAAACGCTTGTTTCAGTTGCTGCGCCAGATGGTCTGCAATCCACTCCACCGTGCTGTCGGTGTCGATGATATAGCAGTGTTGCGTTGGCAGGCTCAGGCGGAAGCTGCCCTGATTGGTGGTGTAGGCAAACGCAATAACGTCGTCACTTTGTTCTACGATATCTTCTCGAGTGCCTATGTAGATGTCCTTGAAGTTGCTGGACCACTGTTGTTCCAAGCCGGTATCGCGTTCCTGGTTGCGCCAGATCAGCAGCTTTGAGCGGTGACCGTGAGCAATACGTTGACAGTTACCGTCGTGTTTTTTCAGTCCATGACTGTAGTGGTAAAAACTGCCTTCAATCGCTTCGGTGGAAAAATCCAGGCTGAGTTTGTTCAGGGTTGCAGGAAGCAAAGGCAGGATTTGCGAAATGCTCCAGCGGCTGACCGATCTGGCATCGATGCGTTCACAGTCCACCAGCGCGATGGCTGAGCGAGGGCTGGTGCAGCGGATAGTTTCAGTATTGCCTTGGCTGCTCGTATAGCGCCACTCGATATCCAGTTCTGTACCATTCTCGATCAGCGTCAGATTCGGTGATTTGACTGGCACCAGAAGGCGGTGGTCAATTTCTTCATCCAGCCAATGTCGCAGAGTTTTCTTGACGATACCGAAGTCGCAGACCATTCCTTGTTCGTTGAGTACGCCGTCCAGCTCGGTACTGGCGAGCCAGGTTTCACCCAGTAGGCCACGCTCCGGGTCCAGGTAGCTGAAATCCACATTGATTAAATTGTCGACGAAAAGGCGCATAGAGATCCGGCTTGCGAGAAAAAGGGTGCGTATTCTATATCAGCATAGCCCGATATCGTAGCGACGCAGCCGGTGAATCGTGAATAAATCACATGCTCTGGACAGCTTCAGGGGTTTTGATTAATTTTGTGTCCCATTTCAGTGAATGTGAGACTTATCCTATGGTGGATTCCCCGGTTCAGTTAGAGGCTTCTTGGTTGCGACGTCTGCGCAGCGAGTTTGATCAGGAATACATGAAAGATCTGAAGCGCTTTCTGCTGGAGGAAAAGCAAGCGGGTAAAACCGTGTATCCACCGGGGGACAAGATGTTTAATGCTCTGGATTCAACTACGTTTGATAATGTCAAAGTGGTGATTTTGGGGCAGGACCCTTATCACGGCCCGGGTCAGGCTCATGGCTTGAGCTTTTCAGTTCCCCCCGGCGTTAAAGTGCCGCCGTCTTTGAAGAATATTTTCAAAGAAATAAACGATGATCTGGGGCTGCCTATCCCCGAGCATGGCTGCCTGCAATCCTGGGCCGAGCAGGGTGTGTTGCTATTGAACGCCACTCTCAGCGTGGTGCAGGGAGCCGCAGGTTCTCATCAGAAGAAGGGGTGGGAGCGCTTTACTGATCGCGTGATCCACTGTTTGAGTGAGGAGCGCGATGGCCTGGTGTTTATGTTGTGGGGCAGTTACGCTCAAAAGAAGGGGGCGTTTATTGACCCACAAAAACACTGTGTGCTGAAATCGGTACACCCCTCGCCATTATCGGCACATCGCGGATTCTTGGGTTGTCGGCACTTCTCTCAAGCTAATCAGTATCTGAAGGATCGAGGCGAGCAGCCCATTGACTGGTCGCTACCCGTTCTTTGAGCCGCTGCTCGGTGCTAACCGAGCAGTGCCATGGCGGCTTCCATATCGGCGCTGAGGTCTTCACCTTCTTCAGCGCGCATATCAGTGTCCAGTCCTAAGCGCGAGAAAGCTTTCACTGTGCTGTAGTCAACGTCGGACAGCTTGTGGTCAGTGGCCATGTAGCTCTGCAATACGGCGACGGTGACGATGTCAGCGTAGTCGGGATCGCTGGCATCCCGGTCAAATTGCAGGTGCTGGCTGGGGACTTTGAGAAGCTCAGCAGGAAAGTCCCACTTTTCAAGAATTTTGTCGCCGATCTGAGCGTGCAATGACTCAATGACATTGTCCAGGGTGATGCTGTCGCTCAATAGCTCAGGATGGTTCTCCGCGTAGGTGAGAATCGGCAGGGCGCCAATACGGTGAACCAAACCGGCCAGAGTAGCCTGGTCAGGGCGCAACTTGGTGCGATGGCGACACAGAACGTGGCAGATGCCGGCAATTTCGGTGGAGCGCGACCAGATTTCACGCATGCGCTTGTCGACCATGTCCGAGGTGGCCTGAAACATCTGCTCCATGGCCAGACCTGTGGCCAGATTGCATGTGTACTCCATGCCCAATCGCATCAGTGCCATTTTCAGATCTACAATTTCTTTGGAGGCTCTGAGTAGCGGACTATTGGCAACCTTGATGATCCGTGCGGCCAAAGCTGCGTCATTACCGATAACTGACACCAGTTGATCAATAGAAGCGTCCGGATCTTCCGCCACTTCGCGTACTCGCAGGGCAACTTCCGGCAAGGTAGGGAGTACCAGTTTGTCCTGTTCAATAGCGGTTAATAATTCCTGGCGAACTTTGTCGGCAACCTGATTCATCAATGATTCCTGTCGTTACGTGTGAACGGTGTATCTGTAATTGTTTGCGGGCAAATGGCACTGGTCGAGACTTTCCCAATTGCCACAATTCTGCTCTCTAGCTAGTGTCGACAGGCCCTAGCTATTTATAGCATAGGGCAGGTCGATTTGGTGCAGTTTTTGAGCTTGATCCGCACCGAAGAATTCGCTGTTCTCGGCTATGGCGTCATTAGAGGCGACAGCGAGCAGAAGGGTGCGAGTATCGCTCTTGCTGACGTTGAGAACCGTGCCGATAACGCTGTCTGAGGCGCCGGTGTAGATGCTACTGCCGATACTGATGTCTGCGTTGCCTGGGCCCTCAAAGGCATAGAGCCTCTTCTTTGTTTGTCCCTTGTAATGCATGCGTGCGACGATTTCCTGGCCGGTGTAACAGCCTTTCTTAAAACTGATGCCGGCTATCGCATCGCAATCCAGGTTGAGCATTTGTGGCAAAAACTCTTCGGTGGTTTCTGTGGTAACCCAACCGCGCCCCGAGGTAATGTCGGCTTGCTGCCAGAGATTGTCACTGGTGTGGCTCTGGAGTGATTCCAGTGTGTCATCGGAACCTTCGCTCCAGCAGATCAATTGCTGCTCATTCACAGATGCAGCGACAGTGGTCGGGCTGCCGTTGTGGCTGGCATACCAGTGGTTGGCTTCGGATCCTATGACACCATAGACCTTATGGCTTTCTGTGAGATCTTGAGTTTCGGCTTTGGAAAATACGATGTATTTGTCCAGAGAGGCTTTCAGTGTTGTGATGATATCCCGCGGTGCACAGATTACGAATCGATCTGGTTCTGGTCTTGATATCAGAAAATTGGCGATCATACGGCCTTTGTGATTGCAGTGGGCGCCGCTGCGCCAGTGTTCAGCAGTGGTCGCCTGCACGTCACAGGTTACCTGCCCTTGAAGAAATTTTTCGGCATCGGGCCCGGCGATCTGTAGCAGGCCAAAGGAACTGAGTTTCAGAATGTCTACGGACATAGCGCTCTTGTGTGTCTAGGGTTTAAAAAAGGGCAAAACGGTGGAGGATTGTAAACCAATTTCGATCACCATATCAGACTTGAGTAGGAAGTCGTAAGGTGCGATATCGCTATACCATAAGCCTTGGTTTATAATCGCGCCTCGTTTTCACGTGGATAGACATTGGGGTAGATAGGCATTATGGATCGTAACCGTATTTTTTGGGCCAGCCGTCGCGGTATGTTGGAGCTGGATCTGGTGCTTTTGCCCTTTCTGGAAAATGTCTATGAAGGTTTGGCGCAGGAAGACAAAGAGCGTTATTGGGCTCTTTTGGATAGCGAAGATCAGGATCTGTTTGCCTGGTTCCTCAAGCGTCAGGACCCGGAAGATCCTGAATTGTTGAGAATCGTCCAAATCATCCGCGACAATACCGGGATGCAAGTGGAGTAAACGTCTTATGCTAAAGCTGGAGCCGTCACGCATTGTGGTAGTGCTTTTCGCGATAGCATTTCTTTTGGCGGTGGTCGGGTGTGTGATCTCCGCTCTGTCCCTGTCTCAGCTACTGTTTACAGTCTTACTGGCTTTTTTACTGATGTTGGTCGGTGTGCAGCGCTACTGGTCTCAACAGCGTGGCGTGCTGTATTTTGGTGAATCCGGTTGGGCGTGGCAGCCTGAAGGAGAGGCCATCCGTCCCGTGCAACTTAAAAAGGCTGTTGGTTGGTCTGATTGGTTCTTGCAGGTGACGCTGGTTCCCAGTAGTGGGCGCGGATTACTGGCGCATCAACTATTTATCTTGCCTGACAATTGTCATAGCTCACAAAGGCGTCACTTGCGGGCATTTCTGCTTTCGCACAAGTTCGAAAGCCTGTGAAGTGATCTCGCCACTGTCGGCTTAAGGCTTGATATAAATGCTCTGAGCTGCAAAGTTTTCCGGCACCAGAATAGTATCTCGAGCGAAGGTTTTCTGGTTTGGATAATCCAGAGAGTAGTGCAGTCCCCGGCTTTCCTTGCGCTGCATGGCCGAGCGGATAATCAGTTCTGCAATCATTGCCAGGTTGCGCAGTTCGACCAAGTCGTTACCGATCTGATAGTTGCTGTAGTACTCCTGAATTTCTTTCTGCAGTAGCTTGATCCTGTGGGTTGCTCGTTCCAGGCGCTTGCGAGTTCGTACGATCCCCACGTAGTCCCACATAAAACGACGCAGTTCATCCCAGTTATGGGAGATGACTACGTCTTCATCGGAGTTGGTTACCCGTGAGGCATCCCAATCGGCAACCTGTCTTACCGGTTTGATGCCGGGAAGTGTCTGCTGAATATGTACCGCGGCGGACTGGGCGTAGACAATGCACTCGAGCAACGAGTTGCTCGCCATACGGTTGGCTCCGTGCAGCCCGGTGAAAGACGTTTCGCCGATGGCGTAGAGTTGGTCCAGGTCAGTTTGGCCATGGTGGTTAACCACAACGCCGCCGCAGGTGTAGTGTGCCGCAGGAACTACGGGTATGGGATCTCTGGTGATGTCGATGCCCAGTTCCAGACAGCGTTCCTTTACAGTGGGGAAGTGGTCATTGATAAAGTCTGCGGGTTTATGACTGATATCCAAATAAAGGCAGTCTGAGCCCAGTCGTTTCATTTCGTGGTCAATGGCTCGTGCCACGATATCGCGCGGAGCGAGTTCGGCCCGCTCGTCAAAACGGTCCATAAAGCGAGAGCCGTTGGGCAGTTTCAACAGCGCGCCTTCGCCGCGCAAGGCTTCGGTGACCAGGAACGATCCAGCTTTCGGGTGGTACAGGCAGGTGGGGTGAAACTGATTGAACTCCATATTTGCCACCCGGCAGCCGGCGCGCCAAGCCATGGCAATGCCATCGCCGCTGGCACTGTCGGGGTTGCTGGTGTAGAGGTATACCTTGCTGGCACCGCCGGTGGCGAGCACTACTGCCCGTGCCTGAAAGGCTTCGACTTTTTGCCTTTCACAGTTGTAGACGTAGGCCCCAGAGCAGCGCACCTTACCGGTGCTGACGTCTGGCTCTGAAATCAGGTCTACCGCGATATGGTGTTCAAACAGGGTGATATTTTCCGACGCCCGTACTTTATCCGCCAGTGTGCTGTGCACCGCTTTGCCGGTGGCGTCGGCGCTGTGAATAATGCGTCGATGGCTGTGCCCGCCTTCTTTGGTCAGGTGGTAGTCCGAGTCGTCCGCATGGCGGGTAAAATCTACCCCTTGATCGATAAGCCACTGAATGGCTGCCTTGCTGCGTTCTACTGTGAATCGCACGCTGTCTTCATGGCAGAGTCCAGCGCCGGCGTCGAGGGTGTCTTTTACATGAGCTTCTACTGAATCTTCATCGTCGAGCACGGCGGCGATGCCACCTTGGGCGAACCAGGT
>JALUYN010000549.1 GCA_027012915.1 Cellvibrionaceae bacterium | reverse complement strand
GATTCCAGGCGCTTGCCCGGAGGTACCATGCATCCTGCACCAATGATGACTTCTGACTCAATGACCGCACCGTCCATAATAATGGCGCCATTGCCCACCAAAACTCGATCTTGCACGGTGCAACCGTGCAACACCGCACGGTGACCGATGGTGACCTGGTTGCCAATCGTTAGTGGCCAGCCATTGGGATTGAAGTCGCTGGCGTGAGTGATATGCAGAATCGAACCGTCCTGAATACTGGTGCGGTCGCCGATGCGAATTTCGTGCATGTCGCCGCGTATCACCGCCATGGGCCACACGGAACAATCGTCGCCAAGATGCACATCGCCGATTACTTTGGCTGCAGAGTCGATATAGACTCGCTCACCGAGTGTGGGTGTTTGTAATAGATGGGTCGTGGCCATAAAACTCACCAGTGTTTTCGTTGTTGCCGCGATTCTGACAGGAAACCGCAGTGGCAAAAAGTGTATGATGCGTCAATTCTATTATCGTTATCTGCCGGCAGAGTGTAGCGGATGCGGAAGTTAATGAAGTCGGGCCCAACCTATGACCAATCCCCTGTTACAAGATCCTGTACTACCCCCGTTTTCAGCCATTCGCGCTGAGCATGTCGAGCCGGCATTGAGCCGCTTGTTGGACAATTGTCGTCAGCACCTGCAACAGGTACTGGCTAGCAATCAACCTGACGCTGTGACTTGGGACAGCCTGGTGCAACCGCTGGAGGAGCAGGACAATATCCTCAATAAGGCTTGGTCACCGGTGAGCCATTTGCACTCTGTGCTTAACAGCGATGACTTGCGCCAGGCGTACACTACCAGCCTGGCCAAGCTGACCGCCTACAGTACCGAGGTGGGGCAAAACAGAGAGTTGTTTGAGGCATACCAGTCATTGGCGCAAAGCGAGGCGTTTGAGCAATTGAGCCGCGCCCAGCAGCAGGCCGTCAACAATGCGCTGAGGGATTTCACCTTGGCGGGCGTGGCTTTGCCTGACGCTCAGAAGCAGCGCTTCAGCGAGATAAAAAAGCGTCTGTCGGAGCTGTCGACGCAGTTCTCAAACAATGTCATGGACGCAACTCAGGGATGGTTCAAGCAACTGTCACAGGCAGCGGATTTGGCAGGTTTACCTGAAGATATGATTGCTCTGGCCGCTCAGGCGGCGGAGCAGAAGGGAAAAAGTGGCTATGTAGTAACGCTGGATATTCCTTCCTACCTGGCGGTTATGACCTATGCCGATGATCGTCAATTGCGCGAGGAAATGTATCGAGCCTATGTCACTCGAGCGTCTGATGAAGGGCCAACAGCTGGCCAGTGGGACAACCGCCCAGTGATGGAAGAAATCCTAGCGTTGCGCCACGAAATGGCTCTATTGTTGGACTTCGGCAACTACGCTGAGCGCTCTTTGGCGACAAAAATGGCGGAAGATTGTGATCAGGTGGAAGCATTTCTCGTTGACCTGGCGAGCCGCAGTCGCCCC
The DNA here is from genome assembly GCA_027012915.1 of Cellvibrionaceae bacterium. The sequence continues at coordinate 7,420 of JALUYN010000549.1, read as the reverse complement.
ATTGCAGAAAAAGAGCTGGCGGAAGTTCAGGACTTTGCTCAAAGGCTCGGTTTTGAGCAGGAGCTTCAGGCTTGGGATTTACCCTACTATAGTGAAAAGTTGAAACAGCAAACCTACGCTATTTCTCAGGAAGAATTGCGCCCTTACTTTCCCGTTAACAAAGTAGTTAGCGGCCTGTTCGATATCGTGCAGCGATTATTCGCTATTGAAGTAGAAGAATCACAGGCTGATACCTGGCACGAGGACGTTCGCTATTTCGAGATAAAGAGAGAAGGTGACGTGATTGCGTCGTTTTATCTGGACCTCTACGCTCGCGAAAACAAGCGCGGCGGTGCCTGGATGGACGTATGTCGTGACCGTTGCAGAGTGCAGAATCAGCAGCAGTTACCGGTGGCTTACCTGGTGTGCAACTTCACCCCGGCCGTAGCCGATAAACCTGCGTTGTTGAGTCATGATGAAGTGGTCACCTTGTTTCATGAGTTCGGCCACGGATTGCATCATATGCTTACCCAGATCAATGTCGCGGCTGTGAGTGGTATCTCCGGAGTAGCGTGGGATGCCGTTGAGCTCCCCAGCCAGTTTCTGGAAAACTGGTGCTGGGAGCGAGAAGCCCTTGCGTTGATTTCGGGGCACTACCAAACTGGCGAGCTACTGCCCGAGGAGAAATTGAATAATTTGCTGGCCGCCAAGAACTTTCAGTCGGCGCTGCAGATGTTGCGACAGATTGAATTTGCGCTGTTTGACTTCCGTCTTCACCGCAACTATCGACCCGAGACCTTTACCTCTGTCCAGGCGGAGATTGATGCCGTGCGTCAGGAAGTGTCGGTAGTGATTCCACCGGCGTTTAATCGCTTTCAAAATGGATTTTCGCACATATTTGCCGGCGGCTATGCGGCTGGCTACTACAGCTACAAATGGGCGGAAGTGCTGTCCAGTGATGCTTTTTCCAAGTTTGAAGAGCGCGGTATTTTTAACGAGAAGACAGGTGCAGAGTTCTTACAGTGCATCTTGGAACAGGGCGGTTCTCGTGAGGCGATGGAATTGTTCGAAAGCTTCCGTGGCCGCAAGCCAAATGTGGATGCGCTACTGAGGCACAGTGGTATAAAAGCGGCGTAGGGGAGAGTTTTTGTGAGTGAAAGAAAGAGACGTTTTATTGCCGGTGCGGTGTGCCCGCGTTGCGCTGAGATGGACAAGATCGTTATGTACTCGCAGGAGGGTAAGGACTTTCGCGAGTGCGTAAGCTGCGGCTTTAAAGAGGAAATGCGTTTTCAGAAGCAAGTACGTGAGCTGGAAACCAGAGTCAATCAGACCGAAGAAATGAAGAAGAGCGATGTTCAGGTGCTGCAATTTCCGCCGCTGAAAAACGCCGATGATTGAGAGCTTAGTGCAGAGGTCCTGGGCTATCGGTGAAGTTCAATTTAATTGCCAGATCTTCAGCCAGACAGGGCCATCGCGCCATTTCCTGGCTCCAACCGCGTTGCCGGTGCTCATCCATATAGTCGCGTAGGGCGCTGTTATCCAGGTCGTTGCGTCGCGCCATAATCAGCTCCACCGAATACTGCACTGCGCTGTCCAGTTCGTTGGCAAAGGGTTCGCCAATAAGGTGGTGAACGATTAAATTGGAGCGGGTCATATCCATGGGGGCCAGGGGCTGACCGCAAAGGCTGATATAGCGGTCGTTTACTTCCTCGATCAAGCGATGGGCCAGATAGGCCTCATCCATCAAAGCCATCATGCCACTGTGACTTTCCAATAGTTGGGGTGGGTCCAGAAAAAAGCCGGTAGCAATGCTCAGTACGCCTTCCAGCTGTGCCCCGATTCCAGATTCCTCCGCCAGATCGTGAATAGCGGCTACAAATTCAGGCACGTGATTCACATAGTCTTCAACAAAACGGCACAGGGCTTCCACACTGTCGGTACTGGGCAGCTGAATGGCCGAGTGCAACTTGGTAATTTCAACACGCAGAATCTGATGCAGCATCGCGGTGTCGGCCTCGTGTTGTTTGGCTTCGTCGATGATGCTACGCATGCGCTGAATATTGTGTTGAATCAAATCTTGCAACGGGGTTAGGCCTCAGAAATCGTGGTCAATCGGTTTTAATTATGGTCGAAATACCAAGGCTTGTAAGAACGATATGTCATAAATACCCTGCAAACCATATTTCTTGATTCATTCTGGTTCATCCGTTGTTTTGCGTCTATAGAGCCTCTGGTTCTCTTGTCATTTTTAATAAGTATAAGAAGTATCCAGTTTGACTTTTATTCAAACGTGTGCCAAACCTGAGAGGTCGCGGCATTTTGTCGCAGCAGTCGGGGATTTTTAGAACATCACCGTTAGGCCTGATACCAATGGGCAGGCGTCCCCGATATTCGTGGTCAAAAATAAAATAACAACACGGAGACACGGCGATGTTGAATACAGTGGGGCGGCTGTTGGGCTGTCTGCTAGCCACTGCTGGTGCAAGTGCGTTTTCGGCGCAGGCGACCGCAGACGAAGTGCAACGTTGGGGAGTGAATATGCCCCAGGGGGTAACCCCCGTAAGTCGAGAGATTTATGGATTGCACATGGATATCTTCTGGTGGTGCGTGGCCATTGGGGTGGTGGTCTTTGGTGTGATGTTTTACACCATGATCGTGCATCGCAAGGCCAATGGTGCCAAAGCCGCCAACTTTCATGAGAGCACGGCGTTAGAAATTCTCTGGACGCTGGTCCCCTTTGCCATATTGATCGTTATGGCGATCCCCGCTACCAAAACCCTGCTCAATATCTACGACACCAAAGAAGCGGACATGGATATCCTGATTACGGGATACCAGTGGAAGTGGAAGTACGAGTACATGGGTGACGACGTCAGCTTCTTCAGTAACCTCTCGACCAGCCGCGACGAGATTGAAGGCCGCGCTCCCAAAGGCCCCAACTATTTGCTGGAGGTGGATGAGCCTCTGGTGATTCCGGTAAAGAAAAAGGTTCGCTTTTTGATTACCGCAGCAGATGTGATCCATGCCTGGTGGGTCCCGGATCTCGCGGTAAAGAAAGACGCAATTCCCGGCTTTATGAACGAATCCTGGGCTTATGTTGAGGAGCCGGGCGTCTATCGTGGCCAGTGTGCTGAATTGTGCGGCAAGGACCATGGTTTTATGCCCATCGTCGTAGAAGCGCTGCCGCAGGCGGACTACGACGCCTGGATTGCAAACAAGAAACAGGAAGCAGAGAAGCTAAAAGCCCTCACCGAGAAAACCTTCGAGTTCGACGAACTCTACGCTTTGGGTGAAACTCGCTATGCCACCAGTTGTGCCGCATGTCACGGCAGTGCAGGTGAAGGTGGCGTGGGTCCGGCAATCAAGGGCAGCGCCATAGCGACTGGAGCCATGGCAGGTCATCTGGACATAGTGGTCAACGGCAGTTCCACCAATCCCATGATGGCGGCGTTTGGTGCGCAGCTGTCGGAGGTGGATATCGCAGCAGTGGTGACCTTCCAGCGCAACGCTTACGGCAACAACATGGGTGACAGCGTTCAGCCCATCGATGTTCTCAAATTCAAGCAACAGGCACAGTAAGGAGGTAGACGATGGCACACGGTCCCGCTAAAGGCATTAGCCGGTGGTTGTTTACCACCAATCATAAAGATATTGGAACCATGTATCTGTGGTTCAGCTTCGCCATGTTCTTGCTTGGTGGTGTATTCGCACTGGTGATTCGAGCCGAGCTGTTCGAGCCCGGAATGCAGATTGTTGAGCCGGAATTCTTCAATCAAATGACTACCATGCACGGCTTGGTGATGGTTTTCGGTGCGGTGATGCCCGCATTTGTGGGCTTGGCCAACTGGATGGTGCCCATGATGATTGGCGCTCCGGATATGGCATTGCCGCGAATGAACAATTGGAGTTTCTGGATACTGCCCTTTGCGTTCGCCATGCTGGCATCGACGCTGTTGATGGAGGGCGGCGCTCCCAACTTCGGCTGGACGTTCTACGCCCCTCTATCCACAACCTACGCGCCACCCAGTGTGACCTTCTTCATTTTCGCTGTGCATATTATGGGGGCGAGCTCCATTATGGGAGCGATCAATATCGTGGCCACCATTCTCAATATGCGTGCTCCGGGAATGACCCTGATGAAGATGCCACTGTTTGTATGGACTTGGCTGATCACTGCCTATTTGCTCATCGCCGTGATGCCCGTTCTGGCTGGCGTAGTGACCATGATGTTGATGGATATTCATTTTGGCACGAGCTTCTTCGACGCTGCAGGTGGCGGTGATCCCGTATTGTTCCAGCACGTTTTCTGGTTCTTTGGGCACCCCGAGGTGTACATCATGATTCTGCCCGCGTTTGGTGTGGTCAGTGCCATTATCCCGACTTTCGCTCGCAAGCCCTTGTTTGGTTATGCATCCATGGTTTACGCCACCGCGTCTATCGCATTTCTGAGCTTTATCGTGTGGGCCCACCACATGTTCACAGTGGGCATGCCGGTGGCGGGTGAATTGTTTTTCATGTACGCCACCATGCTGATTGCCGTACCCACCGGCGTAAAGGTGTTCAATTGGGTAACTACCATGTTCAAAGGTTCCATGACCTTTGAAACTCCCATGTTGTTCTCAGTGGCTTTTGTGATTCTGTTTACCATTGGTGGCTTTTCGGGATTGATGCTGGCTATTGCGCCTGCGGACTTCCAGTACCACGACACCTATTTTGTCGTGGCACATTTCCACTATGTGTTGGTGCCCGGCGCAATCTTCTCGATTACGGCAGGCGTTTATTACTGGCTGCCCAAGTGGTGTGGTCGCATGTACAACGAAACAATGGGCAAGACCCATTTCTGGATGGCGTTCTTGGGGTTAAACCTGACATTTTTCCCCATGCACTTTGTAGGTTTGGCGGGTATGCCGAGACGTATTCCAGATTACGCGTTGCAGTTTGCCGATTTCAATATGATTGCCAGCATTGGTGCTTTCCTGTTCGGCGCGGCACAAATAATGTTCTTGTTTAATGTGATTGCCACCATTCGCGCGGGCAAACCCGCAACCGATGAAGTGTGGGAGGAACCCGATGGCCTGGAGTGGACCGTGCCATCACCGGCGCCTTACCACACCTTCGCGGTTCCACCGGAAGTGAAATAAAGCGGCGGATACTGCAGCAATGAACCAGTCCTCGAGGCATAGATCTACTCACCGGTTAACGCTGAAGTTGACCGGTGTGGTGGTGGGCATGTTTGTCTTTGCGGTGTGGATTATGCCGCCGTTGTACGACGTATTTTGTGAAGTCACTGGTCTGAATGGCAAAACTGGTGATCAATATCAAGCCGTCGAGGTACGGGTGGACAGGTCGCGCACAGTCACTGTGCAATTTCTCGCCGTGAACAATGAGGGTATGCCCTGGTCATTTGAGCCCGAACTATCCAGTGTTGAAGTTCATCCAGGAGAAGAAATGGAAATTCGTTATCTGGCAAGTAATCCAACCACTGCAGATATGGTGGGGCAGGCGATTCCCAGTGTGGTTCCTTTCAAAGCCGCAGAGTATTTCCACAAAACCGAGTGTTTCTGTTTCAATCAGCAGCCACTGCCAGGCGGTAAGAGTGCAGAGCTGCCTCTGCGCTTTATCGTTGATCAGGATATTCCAGCGCAAGTGAAAACCATCACTCTGTCGTACACGTTGTTTGATGTCACGGATCGAGTGAGTTTGGCTTCGGTGAACTAGAATTGGTTTACCGGCGCAAAAAACGAAAACCGCAAAACCCATCTGAAAACTACAATAAGCGGGGTAAGTGAGATGTCGACAGAGCAAAGTTATTACGTCCCGGAGCAAAGTAAGTTACCCATCTTTGCGTCTCTTGGACTATTTCTTACCGTCTATGGCGCTGGCAGTGCGCTCAACGGCAGTGAGAATGGCTCCACCATTCTGTTCATTGGTGGTCTACTGTTCGCGTTTGTTTTGTGGAATTGGTTTTCCACGGTTATTAGCGAGAACATGGCCGGACTCAACAGTGACCAACTCAAACGTTCTTATGTTTGGGGCATGGGTTGGTTTATCTTCAGCGAAGTCATGTTTTTTGCGGCCTTCTTTGGCGCCCTGTACTACTTGCGCAATTTTTCGATCCCCTGGTTAGCCGGTGAAGGTGATAAAGAAAGCACCGCGTTGTTATGGCAGGGTTTTGAGGCCACTTGGCCACTCATGGTTACTCCTGATATGGCGGTCAATGGCGACAGTGCTAAAGTCCTTGGGCCGGAGCAGAGCTTGAGTTTCAAAACCGTGGAATCAATCTGGGGTTGGCTGCCGTTTTGGAATACCGTTGTCCTGATGAGCTCCAGCGTCACGGTGCACATCGCTCATACGGGTTTAAAGAATGACAACCGCAAACAGTTTAATTTGTGGCTGGGTATTACTGTATTACTGGGCATTATCTTTTTGATTTTGCAGGCTGAAGAATATCTGGAGGCATACAACCATCTGGGCCTCACCCTACAGTCTGGGATCTACGGCGCTACTTTCTTTATGCTCACCGGTTTTCACGGCGCACACGTCACCTTGGGTACGTTTATGCTGCTGGTGATGTGGCTGCGTTCAGTACTTAAAGGGCACTTTAAACACGACGACTGTTTTGGATTTGAATCAGCCAGCTGGTACTGGCACTTTGTGGATGTGGTCTGGGTGGGGCTATTTCTCTTCGTTTACATTTTGGGTTGATCGTTGACTGAGTCCTGGGTCTCCAGATTGCCGGAGTCCCAAGGCGCTGATCGACCCAGCTGACCGGAATAGAAACCGTAAAAAATGCTCAACATCAAAAGCGCTGCAAGCGTTATACGAACACCCAGCGCATAGAGCGTACGCTTTGACTCGGAACCGGAATCCTTTAGAAGAAACACCAAAGCACTGCTCAAACTAATCAGCACCAAAACAAACAAAATAACAATAACGGCCTTAAGCCACATAGCAATACCCGTTGAATTAATGATGCTCCGGCCATTCAAAATGGTTCGTTTAAATAGCCAGATAGTCCATGCCAGAAAACACTGTGACACTAACCTTAGCATTTAATTGGAAACTCAGTGTGCTGGGATTACTGATGTTACCTCTGCTGCTTCGGTTGGGCTTCTGGCAACTGGAACGTGCAGAGGAAAAACAGCAGCTGAACAGTGTCATTGCACAACAGCATCAGCTACCGCCGGTGACAAAAATCAATCAGTACCCCGGTGCTGATTTGCAGTACCGGAAGATCCAACTACAGGGGTATTTTGATCAGCAGCGCTACTGGTTGTTGGACAACAAAACCCGACAGGGCAGAGTTGGCTACGAAGTGATTGTCCCGTTTGTTGACAGCAGTGGCGCGACAATATTGATCAATCGAGGTTGGATAGCGGCGTCGCCAATGCGTAGTGAAATTCCAATTGTGGATCTAGCCAAGGGAATGCGACGAATAGAG
>JALUYN010000548.1 GCA_027012915.1 Cellvibrionaceae bacterium | reverse complement strand
TCCCGCACGCATTGATATAATCAATAAATATAGATCAATAAAATAAATTGGGGTGATTATAGAGCAATCCCTATACTGTGGCCCATCTCATTACTTATTTGAGCAGAGGACACACTGATGTTTGAGCACAGCCAAAAATCCAAAGACCTTCAAGCCAAGCTGTTGGCGTTTATGGACGAGCATATCTACCCAAACGAAACCGCCTACGCTGAGCAATTGCACGCCGCAGAAAACCGCTTCGCGCCTCTGCCATTAATGGACGAACTGAAAGAAAAAGCCAAAGCCGCAGGCCTGTGGAATCTGTTCGTACCGAAAGATCACGCGGAGTACAGCGACCACGGTGGCTTAACCTTTTTGGACTACGCGCCGCTATGCGAAATTATGGGTCGCGTTATCTGGTCCCCCGAAGTGTTTAACTGCAACGCTCCGGATACGGGAAATATGGAAGTATTTATGAACTACGCCACCAAGGCGCAGCAGGACAAATGGCTTAAGCCTCTGTTGGCCGGTGAGATTCGTTCCTCCTACGCCATGACTGAACCGCAAGTCGCTTCCAGTGATGCCACCAATATTCAGCTGGAAATTAAAAAAGATGGCGACGAGTGGGTACTCAATGGCCGCAAGTGGTTTATCACCGGCGCCATGTACGAGCGCACCAAGATCTTTATTGTGATGGGCAAATCCGATCCGGAAAACCCCAATCGCCATCTGCAGCAGACTCAGGTTCTGGTCCCCAAAGATACCGCCGGCATCAGTATCATTCGCCCGCTGACCACCCTCGGCTATGACGATGCCCCCATTGGCCACGCCGAGATTGTCTTCGACAACGTGCGCGTACCACTGGAAAACGTACTGTTAGGCGAAGGCCGCGGTTTTGAAATCGCCCAGGGCCGCCTTGGACCGGGTCGCATGCACCACTGCATGCGTTTAATTGGCGCCGCACAGCGCTCACTGGAACTGGCCTGTCAGCGCGCCACTGATCGTACTACCTTCGGCCGCTCCTTGAGCAAGCATCAATCCGTGCGCGAAGATATCTCCAAGTCCTTCTCAGAAATTCAGATGTTGCGACTGCTGGTTAAAGAGACCTGCCACAAAATTGATACCCAGGGCGTCCCTGCTTCAGTGGATATGATTGCCGCAACCAAAACCACTGTGCCGGTGACGGTGCAGAACATTATCGATCGCTGCATGCAAATGCACGGCGCGGGCGGCTTAACAGAAGACTACGCTATGGCCGAAGCGTTTAACTATGCGCGCTGGTGTCGCCAGGCGGACGGCCCCGATCAGGTACATCAGATGGCTCTGGGCAAGAAGATTATTGATCGCTACAGCGCTGAATAAACGGAGGCTTTGCAGTGTCTGAATCAACCAATGCCGGTTCACCCGGCTTTGACTTTGATACCGATAAGCTTGCCGTTTATCTCGAACAACAGATAGAGGGCTTTCAAGGCCCTCTTAGCGCCACCAAATTTGCGGGCGGTCAGTCAAACCCAACCTTCTTAATAGACGCGCAAAGTGGTAAGTACGTACTGCGCCGCAAGCCGCCCGGTGAACTGCTGAAATCGGCTCACGCCGTCGACCGAGAGTTTAAGGTAATGTCGGCTTTGGCCGAAACGGATGTCCCAGTCGCCAAAGCCTACCACCTGTGTGACGACGACAGCGTTATCGGCAGCATGTTCTATCTAATGGAGTACATTGATGGGCGCGTGATGTGGGACCCGGCCCTGCCGGAAAACACCAGCGAAGACCGCACTGCCATCTACAACGAAATGAATCGGGTACTGGCAGCGCTGCACTCGGTGGATATCGAAGCGGTTGGCCTCAGCGACTACGGCCGCCCTGGCGACTACTTTGAACGACAGATCGGTCGCTGGAGCAAGCAGTACCGGGCATCTGAAACCGAAGTCATTGCCGACATGGAAACCTTGATGCAGTGGCTGCCAGCCAACACGCCTACAGACGACGGCAAGGTAGCTCTGGCCCATGGCGACTTTCGCCTCGACAATATGATGTTCCATCCCACCGAGCCCAAAGTTCTGGCCCTGGTGGACTGGGAGCTGTCGACCCTGGGTCATCCCTACGCCGATCTCGCCTATCAATGTATGCAACTGCGCATGGATCACGAAGGCGTTATGTCCGGCTTGGTTGGAGTGGCGCGCAAGACTCTAGGCATTCCCACCGAAGAAGAATACGTCGCCCAGTATTGTGAGCGCATGGGTGTTGATAGCATACCCAACTGGAACTTCTATCTGGCGTTCAGTTTTTTCCGCTTTGCAGCCATTTTGCAGGGCGTAAAAAAACGCGCACTGGACGGTAATGCCTCCAGTGAAAAAGCGATGCAGATGGGAGAGCTGGTAAGACCACTGGCGAGGATGGCTGTAGAATTATAGGAAGTACATTACTTCAAAAGAGAGAGTGGTCTTCTTTTGAAGTAATGCCCGGGTATTGAGGTACCGCCGTTTAATTACTGGAAGTTCGCCTTGAGATAGCCTTGGGCCAATCGCGAAGCATTGCTGCTGCCATTCGCCACCTGCTCTAGTATCTCTTTGGCCTTCGCCTGGTCTCCCAACTTATGATAGACCGTACCCAATTTGTAGTTGGCATCCGCCACTTTGGAATGCTGTGGCCACTGCTGCACCATCTTGGCGAACCACTGTCTGGATGATTCCAGATCGCCTCCCAGCAAGGCCAGCTCTCCAAGCCAGTACTGACAGTTAGCCGCGTACTTTCCCTCGGGGAAATCAGTCAGGTATTTGTTCAAAGCAGTCTGGGCCTGAGTATAGTCTTTCTTCTTCAGAATCAGATCAATTGCTGCACGGTACTGGGCCGACTCATTAGCACTTGCAGGAGCACTGCTAACGCCACTGGTCGCAGTGCCATTCAAGCGGGAAACGCTAGCAGTATTCTCCGACGTGGCGGTATCTGCTTCGGTCTTGCTAGGCGCAACGCCAGACAACGAGCTCAGACGCTTGTCCAGATTCAGGTAGTCGTCCAGACGCTGTTGCTTAAGACGCTTGATTTCGAATCCCTGCTCTTCAACCAAACCGCGCAGTTGCGCAACTTCCTGCTGTAACAACTGCAGCTGATAAAAGACTTCGGCGGCACCACTGGATTGATCGGCCGCGACTGCAGAAGCCGCTGCAGCCTGGCGTACATCATGGGTGATCAAGCGGTTGTTGGATTCAACCACCTCCACCTGAGCCAGGACATTTTTCGGCGGCACAACGAAAACCGCAGCCATAAAGGCTGCGGATAAAAGGCTTTGCTTTTTCATGATGAAGCTTACTTCATCTCAACGCGACGGTTCAGAGAGTGGTCGCTGGAGCTCTCCAGACGCTCTTCACCGTAGCTAATGGTTTCCAGGTTGCTGCTATTTACTCCTTGCAGTACCAGGAAGTCGCGAACGGCTTTGGCGCGACGCTCACCCAGAGCCATGTTGTACTCGCGAGTACCGCGCTCATCGGCGTGACCTTCCAGGCGAACACTGCGCGGAGAAGCTTTCAGGTTAGCGGCGTGAGCAACCAGAGCAGCACGAGCTTCAGGCTTCAGTACAGACTGGTCAAAGTCGAAGTAGAAAACGGTGTCCAGGTTTTGCGCCATATCTGTGGAGCTGTTCACAGAAGAAGTATCGGCAGCAGAGGAGGTAGCCGCGGAAGAGTCGGTAGTCGACGTTACTGGGTCAGTGGTAGAGGTGCTGGAACAACCTGCCAGAGCCGCCATAACAACAGCCAAACCCATGCTTTGCTTTAATGCCTTGGTGAACATTATTCACTCCTAGTGATTTTTAGTGTTTGTTAATAAATATCTTCAAAAAATTCTTTAATAATCCAGTCTTACGAGCAGGCTCTAAAAGTACGGAGACCAACTGGGCTCTCGCACATCGCCACGCTGGGATGGCAACCGGAACTTAACTCCAGCGTCCAAAGACACTGCCGCTAGAATACCTTTCCCTCGGTGCTTTGTCGCGTACATTAGCATAGCACCGTTCGGAGCAATAGACGGCGATTCGTCGAGGTGGGTTTCTGTCAAAACCCGGATCATGCCGGTATCGATATCCTGCGCGGCGATATGGAAAATACCATTCACGCGATGCACCATAACCAGGCTCTTGCCGTCCGGAGACAAACGCGGCCTGGCGTTATAGTCACCCTCGAAGGTTAAGCGTTCAATGCGTCCGCTGGCAAGGGTAACTTGGTAAATTTGTGGCTTACCTCCCCGATCAGAGGTAAAAATGACGCCTTTTCCATCCAATGTCCAATTCGGTTCGGTATCAATAGCGTAGTGACGCGTGATTCGGGTGAACTGCCGAGTCGCCAGATCCAGCACGTAGATTTCAGGATTGCCATCTTTGGAAAGTACCAATGCCAGTTTGGAACCATCGGGAGACCATGAAGGCGCGCCGTTCAAACCTTTGAAATTGGTCAGTTGTTGCCGCTGCCCGGTGGAAATTTCCTGGCGGAAAATAGCTGGGCGTCCGGTTTCAAAGGAGACATAGGCCACCGATTTTCCGTCCGGAGACCAAGCTGGCGACATAATAGGATGCTTGGAAGTCAGCAGGGTTTTCTCCCGCGCGCCGTCGGCATCGGCAAGCATCAGCTTAAAGCGCTCGCTGCCAAAGGCCTCCACATAGATAATTTTGGTTGAAAAGGCGCCCCGAATACCGGTGATCAATTCGTAAACAGTATCGCTAACGAAATGCGCCATATCGCGTAGCTGTGAAGCGGAACCATCCACCCGCTCACGCAGTATCTTGGCCTGGGAGACAATATCGTAAAGTTCAAAGGTCAGTTGATAGGCGCCGTCCAACGTCTGTTCCATCTGCCCGGTCAGAAGAAATTCCGTACCCAGCATGCGCCAGTCGCGGTAAAAGACATCGGCTTCAGATTTTGGAAAGGAAAGCATGTCCGCCTTGGGTATGGAGCGAAACTGACCGCTGCGCTGAAGATCCGCCTCAATAATGGCATTGAGATTTTCAGGCAGTGGCGCACCGGACCAAGCGATTGGTGACACCGCTATGGTGGTGGGATTATCTACACCCTGCGTGATTTCAATGGTAAGTTCAGCTCGCGCGCTTGACGAGAGAAACAACAATACACAAATCAGTTTCGGCACTAGTGTTAGCAATCGAGCATTCGCTCTAGAAGAAATCCCCATGAATGATCTTGTAGCCCCCATATAAACCTACAATCAATTCTACAACCGCAAATCCTGAGGATTGAAACGCAACCTCAGCTGTCTGAAATACTTATCGAATGTTGCCGGCGGCACGTCTTTCAGTACCTCAAAGCGCCCAGCCTTTTTAACCGCTTGTTCCGCGGAGCGATCAAAGGCGGCATTGCCACTGCCTTTCACTACGCTGACATTAATGACTTCACCGGTTGGAATAAGTTGAATACTCAATTCACACTGCATGCCCCGTCGCGCGGAAGGTGGTCGGCTCCAATGCTGCTCAATCAATGCCGCAATATGCGCTATGTAACTCTGTGCCTGCGCCGCTTCCTCTTCGGCCTGAAGCATGGCTTCTTCTTCAGCCAGAGCATCGGCGAACTCGGATTCCCGCTGCAAGCGCTCCTGCTCGGCCTGTTCTGCTAGGCGGGCCTGCTTCTCTGCTTCCAATTGTTTTCGGCGCCTCTCTGCATCAGCTGCTTTTTTTTCCGCAGCCTTTTTCTCTGCTAACTCTCTTTCTCGCTCAAGCTGTTTCTCTCTCGCCAACTTCTCTGCCTTACGGCGCTTCTGTTCTGCGAGTTTCCGCTGCTTTTCTTTTTCACGGCGGGCCTGTTGCTTGCGTTTTTCAGCTAAGTTGACAACCTTGGGCTTGTTCTTGGCCGCGGTCTTTTTTTCAGCTTTGGGTTTTAGAGTAACTAGCTTGGCTTCGACGTACTTAGGCACTACCCGATGCTGAGGTTCACTGGAAAACTCCCACCCCCAAACAACCCAGGCCACCAAAATACCGTGTAACAGCAGACTCACGGCTATCGCCAAACCATAGCCGTCAAAGCGGCCGCTCTGCTTTCTCACGCTGCCAGCCATTAGTGATGTACCAGTGTTCTATGTACTTGTGCCGTCACAGTACGTTCAACCTCAATCACAGTACCGGCGGCTCAGTCACCAGCCCCACGGATGGAGCACCTGCCTGCTGCAGCTGGGTCATAAGCGCGACAACAATTCCGTAGTCCACCGAGGCATCTCCCCACACCAACACCGGTGTAGCAGGCTTGGCACGCAGAACTTTGGCGACGCTTTGCTTAATATCCGACAGCGGCTTGGCCTTCTTTTCATCTTTGCCCAAGTTCAGGTAGTAGCTGCCATCGGCTTTGACAGAAACAATCAACGGTTCATCGTCTTCATTTTCCAGCGCAACCGATGGCGCATCGGGCAGGTCCACCTTAACGCCTTGCATTAACAAGGGAGCGGTAACCATAAAGACCACAAGCAGGACCAACATCACGTCGATGTAGGGCACCACATTGATCTCGGCCATGGGCTTCTTTTTATGCTTTCGCTTGTACATTCGCTATCGCCCCCGCTATCAGGATTGCTTGGAGTGAACCTGACGGTGGAGAATTGCAGAAAACTCTTCGGCAAAGGTTTCGTAGCTACCGGACAAGGACTCGGCGCGAGCGGAAAAACGGTTGTAGGCCAGTACCGCGGGGATCGCCGCAAACAACCCCATGGCGGTTGCAATCAAAGCCTCGGAAATACCGGGGGCAACCGTCGCCAATGTCGCCTGCTGCACATTAGCTAGGCCACGGAAAGAATTCATAATGCCCCAAACCGTGCCAAACAGTCCGATGTAGGGGCTGACTGAAGCAACGCTGGCCAAGAACGACAAGTTGGCCTCAAGCTTTTCTTCTTCGCGGCTCAACGCCACACGCATCGCCCGCTGAGTTCCTTCCATCACGGCATCGGGGTCTGCGCCTACTTGCTGACGCAGACGGGTAAACTCTTTAAAACCGGCGCGAAAAATATTCTCAACGCCGTCGACATCGCCTTCCGCCGAACGACTGTTGGATTGACGAAACAACTGATTGAGATCACCACCAGACCAGAAGGAGTTTTCGAAGGCGAGGAAATTGGCTTTGGCACGACTTTGATAACGGCCGCGCTGAACAATCATCACCCAGGAAATCACCGAAGCCAGAAACAAAATCAACATAACGGCCTGCACCAATAGACTGGCGTTCATTATCAGGCTAACAATGGATAATGATGAACTCTCTGGCATTTCTGCTTCCTTATTACTCTATTTTTGTACTGACAAGGTTTTTGGACTGACAAGCTTATCGACGCGGCCGATGCTGCACACCTGCTTTATATACACAGGCACCGTGACGCTGAGATGAATCAGGACGAAATTATTTCCTTCAAGGCCGCGTGAACAGACTTGGGCAACGCTGTGGGCTTCATGGCATCCTGAGTTACACAAGCCACTTTGATGGTACCAGCGCACAGCAGTTCCCCACCGCGCAAAATTTCTTGATAAAAGACGATATAGCTGCGGGCCAACTTACTGATCACTGCCGTAGCCGTCAAGGCATCATCCAATTTGGCGGGCTTTCGATACTGCACATCGGCGCAATGCACTACCATCAGACGGTTTTCTTCGAGAATTGCGGGTTTATCGTAGCCGAGACTGCGCATCAGCTCGGTCCTGGCCCTCTCCATGAATTTCAAATAATTGACGTAGTAGACGATGCCGCCAGCGTCGGTGTCTTCGATATAGACGCGCAGCGGCAGGGAAAAAGCAGACTCGCTCATAGAGGAAGTGGTTCGCGCTGAATTATTCGGGAGCCTTGATGCCAAAGTGGTCGTAGGCCTGTTGTGTGGCAATTCTACCCCTGGGCGTGCGCGACAGATAGCCCTGTTGAATCAAATAGGGTTCCAGAACGTCTTCAATGGTGTCCCGCTCCTCACTAATAGAGGCCGCGAGGCTTTCAACGCCAACCGGGCCGCCGCCATAGTTTTCAATCATGGCCAGCAACAGTCTGCGGTCCATGTGATCGAAGCCCTTTTCATCGACATTGAGCATGTTCAGTGCGCGATCGGCAGTTTCAGCACAAACAAAACCATTGCCTTTAACCTCGGCAAAATCCCGCACCCGGCGCAGCAAACGATTGGCAATTCGTGGGGTGCCACGAGAGCGGCGCGCCACTTCATAGGCCCCTTCTTCGTTCGCCTCCATGCCCAGCAATCGCGCAGAGCGCGCTACAATACTGGTGAGATCTTTGACGTTATAGAATTCCAGACGCTGCACGATCCCGAAACGATCGCGCAGTGGTGATGTCAGCAGTCCCGCTCTGGTGGTGGCGCCCACCAACGTAAACGGCGGTAAATCCAGCTTAATGGAGCGCGCAGCCGGACCTTCACCAATCATGATATCCAGCTGAAAGTCCTCCATCGCCGGGTACAGCACTTCCTCCACATGAGGGCTGAGACGATGGATCTCGTCGATAAACAGAACGTCACCTGGCTCGAGGTTAGTCATCAGCGCAGCCAGATCTCCGGCTTTTTCCAACACAGGGCCTGAGGTGGTCTTGATATCAACGCCCATCTCATTGGCAATGATGTTGGCCAGCGTGGTCTTACCCAAACCCGGCGGACCAAACACCAGAGTGTGGTCCAATGCTTCATCACGCCCTTTCGCGGCCTGGATAAAGATATCCATCTGCTCACGCACCGCTGGCTGCCCTACATAGTCTTCCAAGGTCTGCGGGCGCACGGCTTTATCTTGTGCATCTTCCATAGTGCGTGGCTCGGCGGAGATCAGGCGCTCCGCTTCAAAGCTGTCTTTTTCAATCATTTCTTCTCTATCCTTCGCCTAGGGCCTGTTAACACTAATTCTGATACTTCTGCTGGAGACTATTTTCGCTCCCAGTCAGGCGGTATGAGCGCCATTTAGTTGTTCTAAATAAGCG
>JALUYN010000547.1 GCA_027012915.1 Cellvibrionaceae bacterium | reverse complement strand
GCCCTGGCTGAGGCGGACCTCCACCTCACGCAGCTTTGCAATGATCTCTTCAGGCTTGGCTCTCTTGCCCATGGTTCAACTCCATTTCAGAGCCGTTCCTAACTCAAACTATGGGCCAGTTTTTCTGAGGCAGACCATCCCCGCTAATGAGGCATTCAAGAAACAAAGTAGGCCGCTAGAACAAACGCGCTGGCAATAACGCTCACAATAAAGCAGGTCGCTATCTTTCCGCTCATACTGTCGGCATCTGCCGAAAAAGAAAATCGTATCTTCATAATGCGCAAACCCTGCAACAGAATATCCAAAATCGTAACGCACTGCATTTTCAGCTTCCGTGCTGGCTGAAATGAGTGCGTTGACGCGGTGAACTGTATTTTGAGTTCGATCTTTCACCACGCACCGTAACCTAACGCGGTGCGTGGTGAGGTAACTTTCAGAAGCACTCGGCTTGTAGGTGCATAATGCTGATGTGCCCCAATACGGCTTTCTCCCATGAGCTTTTTCGCATCCCTCCCAGTCTGAGACAAATAAGGCCTGGTTAGAGATTTAAGTTTCAATCGACATTTATTTCGAAGACCTGCATCCTTTTCAGCATGACGCGCATTTTGGCTTTCAGTGATATCCATAACAACGTGGATTGCGTGCGAGTTCTGCGGGCACAGGAGGCAAATCGCTACGACGCTGTGCTCATTGCTGGCGACATAGGGTCTGAATCTTTCGACGAAATTCTAGACATTGTTTGTACGTTCGAGTGCCCAGTTTTCTATGTGTATGGAAACTGGGACAATACCCTAGAATATAAGCCATTCCATGATCCTCGAGCGCAACTCGTTCATCACTCAGTCCATGAAATCGGCGACCTAGTGGTGACAGGATTTTCTGGTTGCCCAACGCATTGGGGCCAAAACCCGATTTATAAAGAAAAAATGGCTGAGGTGCGCTCTGCGTATTCAACTATTCGCTCAGAGGCTAAAGCTCTTCGCGAACAAGCGAGCGCCGAGTACGCGGTCGCTAAAACTTCGATAGACGCTGACCTAGAAAAAGCGCTGGCAGATATTGAAGCAAAAGCAAAAGACCGCCGCAAAACCGCGTACAAAAACAAAGTGTACTCAACTCAGCAAAAGGCTGATCGGGCTACTAATACCGCTTACAATAGGTCATATCGCGAGCTTGATCGGCTCTATGCCTCAAAGCCTTATAAGTCGTATCAACTCGCACGGAAAGAAACTAGAAAATCGGTTTTAGGACTCAACCGCGCGGAATTAGATACAATCATGGACGATTTGCGTGGTCGGCCAAGCATTGTCATAACGCATGAGCGTTTGTTTCGGTTTGTCGACCGTGGGCACGACCCGATTTTGCATCTTTTTGGACACCGACATCTGTACAAACACACAGAGTTCAAAGGCGTTCATAATGTCAACATTGCTGCGCTAGACATTAAACGAACGGCGTCCCTCCAAAGCGATCCTGAAACAGGTAAATCTTATTCTGCGAATGTTGGAGGTTACTCCGTCTTTGAGATCATCGACCGAGATGTGCACGTAGAGCGTCGGCAGTTGCTTGTTGATGAGAGCACTTGGAAGGTGTGGAATTTCAATTCAAACAAAGCCGAATTTACGCCAGGCGCTGTGGCCTTCGCAAGCGCACAGAGTCCCTATCTCTGAGGATGGCTGTGAAAGAAAGGGGGAAATCCCTCTTTATTATGCCTTCTTGCCTAGCCCAATTTCTTTCGCGAATTTGGACCGGCGCTTAGCATATTCAGGTGCCACCATTGGGTAGTTGTTCGGGAGCCCCCAACGCGATCGATATTCGTCAGGTGACAAGTCATATCGCGACCGAATATAACGCTTCAGCATTTTCAGCTTTTTTCCGTCTTCAAGACAAATGATATGGTCATTCGTCACTGACTTTTTAATTGGCACAGCCGGTTCCAAGGGTTTCGCTAGGCCCGCCTGATCGGCTTGTGCAAGCTCGCTCAGTCGACCGTGTACCGTTTCCACCAGGCCAGGAAGATCCTGCGCACTGATGGCATTGTTGCTGACATAAGCAGAGACGATTTCTGTCGTCTGGTTCAGCAGTTCAAATTTAGAGATTACTTCGTCCACCATGATACAGGTGGCCTACAACTTATGATGGCAGCCTGTCTACACTGGCCTTAGACGGAATGCTTGTCTTCGCGTTCGGCAATCGATTTGCACAGCGTGACTCTCATCGCAAAGTGGGTCCGATCAAATAGGTTTGGCACCAACATATTCAAATATAAAAGGTGCTCGATCGCGAGCTCTGCCATCTCAGCATCGATGTCGTTTTTGTGCAGGTCTTTCATCAAAGGCACCACGCTTTCTGTTGGCACAAAAACCGGCACGTCAGGCTCACCAGCCACAATCCATGCGTTGAAACATATGTTCGATATGAGCGAGGTGTAATCGTCAAATCGCTCTTTTCGCTCGGGGTCACTGTTGACCGCGTCGAGATCCATTTTGAACATTTTAGTGCGGCGTCCGCGCCAGTTCTTTATCAAACTCCTGGCAAAAATGCGGGCTCATAGCGATAAGCTCGTGAGTGTCGTCTTTGGCGACCATGAGTTCAATATCAATCAGGTATTCGAGGGTGATTTCGAAGACGAGCTCGTGAACCGGCTTACTGTCGGCATGTTCAGCGAGCCCTTTGTATTGATCGACCGTCATGAAGACGGGTAGCTCGGGTTTTCCCATATGTTTCCAGGCGTTCAGGGAGAACACTGGAATGATGGTTTTATAGTGTTTGAAGAGCTTGTTCAGCTCGCTATCTTTTTGCCTGATCGACCTTGGAAGGAACATGAAATCTACTCGCCTGATTTAGCCGGCAGCGCATTGAATCAGATCTAGCGAATTTGCCTAGCCGCTATTGCGGCTCGCCGTGTTTCTCATAGTAGGCTTTGCAAAATCCAACATACGCCGCGCCTGGGTTTTTAGGTGCCCCCTCGCCTTTGTTGATTTTTTGCGCCGCATAATTTCGCCAGATGGTTTCCAGGTAATGCGGACACCAACGGGGCGCGACTTCACGAGCTCGTTCATGGTCCTCATTGGTTAGCATGGCTAATGGCGCCTGTTGGCTCGGAAGTTTACAGCCATCGAGAAATTCCGGGCGCGGCCGCACGACTAATTTGTCTTCGTCTAGCGCTACCAGATAATCCGGCAAATGATTGTCTTCGACAATCTCTTTGAGCTTACGCCGGAACTCCCAACGCTTCGCCAACGACCCACTTTTCAGATGCAAATTCTCCACGGACATCGACCAGGTCGCTTGTTTACCGCAATGCTTACGGATCATTTCATAGACCCGGCGCTCTGTTGGTCTGCGCAGACGCCAATAATCTTTGTTGAGGGTCAGGACGGCATTGTTTTCCACGGCCTCTGTGACCCAACTTGAAACCTCGACTTCGATACTGTGGAGCTTTTTGCCGTCTGCACTACTTTCTAGGCGAACACGGTCAACTAGCCCGAACCATTCATCGATTTGCACGCCGTTGAATTTTACGTTCGTGCGATACCGTGTTCCGTCTAGACGCTCCACGGCTTCCGCTAACGCGTCATAGTCTCGTCCGCCTGTGCTGCGGTTCGTAAATAGCATGAAGTGATAAGGGTTGATGAGCACGCGCTTTGGGGCTTTGCCCGATCGCTGCTTCTCTCGCATGATGTGGCTGATCGTATAAATCAGCAAATCCTTATCGTAGATGGTCGGCATACCCTTCGTGCTTGGGCGGAACTCAATCCAACGGTCACCGTTTACATATCTACGAGGCGTGCGGTCAGGTTTCTTAGACAGCGAATAAAGCGGGTACTCCATACTCGCCAAATCCGACTTCAGAACCACGTCCACCAGCTCGCACACGAACAAATCACCCTGGGGGTATCGCTCCGGTAGGAGCGGCGAATTCTTTTCATGGGGCTTGATGACATCGATCACTCCGTCATCATCAACAAACAATTCGCTTTGTGCATCTGTTTTGCCTGGCATTCTGCGCAATCCAATGAGGGGTGTGTGTCTTTCGTGTCGGGAAACAGACAGGGTTTTGTCCGCCCTGTCTAGAGTTTCGGGAATTAAACAGGGTTTAGGCTCGAAAGCCGTGTAAACGCTCGGGAAACAGACAGGTTTCAATGGAGTCCGGTCCAGTTTGTCGGGGAACAGACAGGAATTTGGCCATATCCCATGTGATTATTCGGGTTTTAGACAGGGCTAACCCCCTCTTTTAGGGGCATTCTACGGCATATTACGCCGAAATGTTCGCATATCCCCTGGGTTTTGCGGTATGCTTAAGAATGCCGGATGTTTCGGGAAACAGACAGGGTACCACCGGGCCTGTGGATAACTTTGCATGCGAATCGGGAAACAGACAGGTTCTATCGGGATTCACACAGGTGAGATTCGGGTATTAGACAGGGCCCCTTCGATTTTTCTCTTATATTTCTTCGACTTATACGGCATTTTTTTGCCTTAACACTATTATCTAACACAATATAACACACCCAAGCCGATCGAATCCGGCCAATATACGTGCTGCGCACGTCAGCCACGACGCCTACGGCGTCGCCCCTGCCCAGCCTTTATGAAAGGAATTCGCTAACGCGAATACGTTTATAAGGTTGGTTCGGCCACAAGGGCCGAACATTGGCTTTCGAAAGGGTTTAAGGCTTGGCCGAAAGCTCAGGTCTTCGGTTTTTGCCGCTTCAGCACGACGAGAGACCGCTCTAGGGCGAGTTTCAGAGAGTTTTGCAACTCTCGATACATTTGGACCTCGAAAACGCGCTGTAGCGGCGTTTAAATGGATGGGTTTTTTCGATGATGTGAAAACAGATCTAATGATTTCGTTTTCTCTCGGGTTTTACACGGGAGATGATCCGCATCTCGAACGCTCAAACTCACCAAAAAAGCAGCAGGTTTTACCCTTATGCTCAAGCGACAGGTTCAATGCCGCCGCCCGCGTCTGATTTGTATTTCCCCGCCGGGCATGGGCTCTAAGCGGGAAAATACAAATCATCCGCTCATGCTCGACAGCGAGAACGGCTCCGAAAAAGCAACGGGACAGGGCCAGGCTTGATGAAGCCGGCCTTTTTCTAAAGGGGGGTTGTAACGGCCCAGTTTCGCCCTACACCTTGAAAGCATTGGAGAATTTTGCGTCGCAACTTTCTCGCTGTGCTTATCTTCAACTCTTTTCAATGGAGGCGCAAATGGCTGCAAACCAGCCCAAACTGCGTGCGTATACCGTCAACAATTATGGAAGCGGGCCAAATCGATCTGCTCGATGGACCGAAATCGGCGCTGCCTGGGAAACCCCAAAGGGTAACCTTCGCATCCAGCTCGAGGCGGTCCCGGTCAACGGTCAAATCATTCTGATGGAACCGAAACCGAAGGACGACGAAACGGCTGACAAAGCCGCCGATTCCAAAACTGAAACCGAGCCTGAAACAGTGGCGAAGGAGACGGAAGACGCTTAGAGCGTGAAACAGAGGCTCTGGACATTGCTATGTCCGGAGCCTCCCCTTTTTTTAAAGGTCGTTGATTTATGCCCCGAGATCAGATGGAAGAATTCGCACATTTGGCAGAAACCTGCGAATGACGCCCTCTAGCGCTTCATTAACATAGGCGGGTGCAAAGGGCGCGAGGCGTATCTCTTGAATCAATACACTCAAATGGCACGGGACGGATTTTATAAGGAGTTCATCCGGGTCGTACTCGGGGTGCTTTTGGATACACAACCGGACTTCCCGTTCAGATTGATATTGGATTTGTTTCCTGAAGACGTAACTGAATGAATTCCCCGAAAAATGTGACGTCGTAGAATAATCGACATAGTTGATGGCTCCGCAATAAATTAGATGCTCGTAGTCTCGGAAAGCTGTAATCATTCGATCAATAGATGACTTGATCGCAACCCCTTCTGTTTCACTGGCATAGCTCGCCCAGAGTTGGGCAGGTTCGTGATCATTCTGGTTCCAACAATTGACGAAATTGCCCGTAACAGCGGCCTCCTCGATGTGTTGAAACGTTCTAGAAAAGAGGTTTGCAGGAAGGATACCTCGGAGATGATCTTGCGAAGGCGGAAGATTTCCACTTTGCAGCTGTTCTTGCTCCAGATGGGTCAATCGACCTTCTCGAGGGTCTCTAGCGCTTAGAACATCCATTCTTACGAATGCGATCGCTTCTTCATTCAAAAGCGAAAGCAGTTTTGGGACTGACATAAATCTCCAGACCGGAATGTCCTGAGGAACGGTGCGGATCGCTGGATGGGAAGTTTCAATTGGCAATGAGAACCTATTAAACCGCAGCGCGAGCGAGCGCCTGATACCGGTTCTATGTCGGATGCTAGACGGATTGCTTCAAGGCTCGTTTTGTAGATGGAAACAATCGTTCCAATCCGTCCCAGCTATCTGCGTTCGCCCAACTTGGAGTCCGTTTGTCCGTCCGTGGATCAGTGAACCTCATTTCTTCCAAGGTATATCGATCTCTACCGAAATTGCACGCGGCGCAGGCAATAACCATGTTATCCAAACTGGTAGGGCCGCCTCGAGAATGGACCATCAAATGATCATATTGAAGCCACATCGCCTGTAGACCACGATGCTGGTCTGTTTCCTTTGGCGATGTCCAGCGTGCAGCCTCAGGATACAAACGGCAAATCTCTTTTCGCACCTCCGCCCGGATGACCGGCATCGAGCAAAATCGACAATGGTGACCATCGCGAGCAATCAAAGCTCTTTTCATTTTCGCGTTGGGCATTCTGGCCGGATCCCGTTGATCTTTTGGGAGAACCGGCGGCAATCCATCTACCTTTATCGGCTTGGTTTCCCCAGTTTTACGAAGCCATATCGGATCAAGCCAGTCTCCTAGCTCGGCAAAATCTGCCCGCAATATTAGATCATGCGCTAGATCGATATTACCGACAAGGTGAGCATCAACTGCATTAGCCAATAGTGTTGCTGCTTCGAAGACCAACGGGTGTGGCGGGCCGAAACTGTTGCGCATTTCATGCATATTTTTCAAGCTCTGGGATCTTTTGCGTTTCTGCTAAACCGGATCGATCGGTAAATCTGCATCTTGACCTAGATGCTCCATCATTCGGCCCAGCTCTAAAACAAACCCATGGAGTAATTCTTCTGGACGATTGTCTTTCTTCTTAATCGGCTTACCGCTCTGATCGCTTGCTGGGTGATATTGGTACACGTCCAAAAGCCCATTCACGAACATCAATCCCACTGTAGCAGGCCGATCTTTTGTTTTCTGCGCCCTATCAATACCTTTGGAAATAGCGGCCTGCATATCCAAGAATTTTCCTCGAGATGTGTTCTTCTGAAATGCCGGGAGCATCTCGAAAACGTCTCGAATTGTATGAAGGCCGCTGACGCCTTGTTGTAGCATCAGCTGCCGGAATGCGAGCAACACTTGCAGAGCCAGCTCCGTCCTAGATTCAGGGTCAGCTTCTCTGTGTTCTATGTATCTAAATAAACGTTGCTCAGCGGTCTTCAGCGCGGATTTCCGGAACATCTTTTCCCCCATCGGTTGGTTGTTCTATTTGTAGCGCGACCCAAGTCACTAGGCACCCCAATATGAGCAAAACCCAAAAAGCGCTCATGCAACCACTTTGCGATTTCCGCCGTTTTTGAGGTGTGCCTCCTGGTTCCGAAGATTTCGGTTCCTCTATTTGAGTGTAACTCAGTTGATTGAATGATTTGAGTATTGGTTTGAGCTCAGATGCCCCAGCAGGTGCTTCTCCATATGACCAGCTATGGTCCGAGACGTGCCAGCCATATCTCTTTATTCTTCCAGTCGCGTTTGTCATCTTCTCGCCGGCCTTTTTCGTCCGAGCGTAAACATCCATCCATTCCAGGTTCGTATTAATGGCGACGACCATTGATAGAACGGTCGGCAAATCCACTTTGAATGCGTAAAATGGTCCCCCAAAACCTGGCGCTAGCATCGCTTTTTGCCACTCGTCTAAGTCATCGAGTGCCCCGCATTCGGTTAGAACTTCAACCAGGTGCTTACACCACCTGCCTAAATGATCTTTGGATACGTGTGGAAGCCTGTCTTCGACAAAGTTTCCGCATGTGCATGTTTGTTCCTCAAGATCCACAGAGTAAAAACGCTCATGCTCGCTAAATGATTCTACTTCGATAGTTCCATACGCTTGAAGATATGGTTTGAAGTCCAACGAAATAGGCAAAAGCTGTTTTGGGAAGCCTGTCGCGCCCACTTTGTTCTAGCCTCCTGGATATCGCATTGTGACTCTGCTGTCCGAGATGCCATCATTCTGGAATCGCGGGCAGAAAATTCCGAGCTGAAACCTTCTAAATCTGATACTCTTTCCCAAGAGTGATCAAAGATCTGCTCGGGCATCTACCAAAATTCGATCGGATAGGCGAATACCTGAAGGGAGTTCGTGCAACCGATGGTGACGATAAAGAGAATGCCGCTCACTTCGCTAAAATCTATGGGCGCATTGCCAACCTCGCCCGATCGCGCGGAAATCACAAACGGGCCGCTGAAATTGATGCCGTGGTTGAAGCGCTGCTCGGGATGGCCAAAGGTGGCTCATAACTTAGGAGTTTTGACCCCCCCCTGCCCCGGTTTAATAAAAACAAGGCATTAGGGTAGCTCAAAAGTATGGGGCAAAATGGGAGATAAAACATCGCAGCCATTATAGGGTACACCCTAAACGGAACAGCTCACGTACGCCCTGGACCTCAATCGCCATCGGTGTGCCAGCTCATTGCTGACCACCCTAACTTGGACATTTCAGGTCAAGACGTGCGACTTAAAACGCCCTAAACCGGTCGCTGAGGAAGAGTGTATTGTTTATCGTCGGCAATAAGAAACTCCGGAGCAATTCACAATATCGTTTAGTCTTTCTTTGACCTGTTGCTGCCAAGATCTACCGATGCAACGC
>JALUYN010000546.1 GCA_027012915.1 Cellvibrionaceae bacterium | reverse complement strand
ATCACCTCTCTGGGCGCCAAGGTAGAAGTAAACGAAGCCATTCATTCCTACGGCGGTATCGTACTGCACGACATCATCAACAACCGCTTTGCCAAGAAAGCCATTGAGAAAGGCGCCGACGGCTTGATCGCGGTAGCCGCTGGCGCTGGTGGTCACGCTGGCACCCTGTCGCCTCTGGCGCTGATCTCCGAAATTCGCGAGTGGTTCGATGGCCCGCTGCTGCTGTCCGGCTCCATTGGCAACGGCGATTCCATTTTGGCCGCTCAAGCCATGGGCGCCGACCTTGGCTATATCGGTTCTGCCTTTATTACCGCAGAAGAAGCCCGCGCCGAATCCGACTATAAGCAGTGCATTGTCGACAGCAACGCTGACGATATTGTCTATAGCAACCTGTTTACCGGCGTGCACGGCAACTACCTGAAGCCTTCCATCATTGCCGCAGGCATGGATCCGGACAATTTGCCAGAGAGCGACCCATCCAAAATGAACTTCGGCTCCGGCGGCAACACCGAAAAGAAAGCCTGGAAAGACATCTGGGGCTGCGGTCAGGGCATTGGCTCGGTCAAGGAAATCCTACCAGCGTCCAAGCTGGTGGCACGACTGGCAGCTGAGTACGATGCGGCTTATGATCGCCTGTCAAAGCAGTACAATCCAAAGTAGTATAGAACGACTCCCAAAAGCAGGCCCAGGCCTGCTTTTTCGTTTAACGAATAATAAGAAACCAAGAGAGAGAACAACATGGCTCCAGCAGCAATCCAGCAATGGCACAAAATCATGGAAGAGCGCAGACCAGAACTGCTAAGCGAACTTCTAGCCGATGATGTAACTTTTATCTCGCCTGTGGTCCACACCCCTCAGGAAGGAAAGGATATCACCATGGCGTACCTGAGCGCCGCACAGCAAACGCTGGGCAATGACAGCTTCAAATATCTCCGTGAAGTCTACAACGATAACTTTGCCGTATTGGAATTTGAAACTGAAATCGACGGCATACTGATCAATGGTATCGATATGATCACCTGGGATGACAATAACCAGATCAGTGAATTCAAGGTTATGGTGCGCCCTCTTAAAGCCATCAATACCGTCCATAAAGCCATGGGTGAAGCCTTGATGAAACTAGCAGGGCAATAACTCCTGCAACCGCCCGGCAATGCAACTCCCGCTTCTGCTGAGCTGCGTCAGAAGCTCCGCCCGACTATCCGATACAATAGCCGGGCCGGACTTTCACACCTCTTTTTACATTACGGTCGCTTGTATTCTTCAGCCCGCCTACTCTAGCTGTCCCTTTAACTTGGCTCCTTTAACTCACCTCCTATAACCCACTACTTTTGACCCGCTCTCGAGCAATCGATGATATCCAAACTTATATTCGAGATATCGAGAGACTTTTGGGCAACCCCTGAAGTGATCAAAAATACCCACCTGCGCGTACAAGCGGTTATGCACGCAGTTAGATAGATACTTAAATAGATAGCTGAATAAATAGCTGGCTAGGGCA
>JALUYN010000545.1 GCA_027012915.1 Cellvibrionaceae bacterium | reverse complement strand
AACAAAAGCGACTTTTTTAACATCGGATTCTTCACCATGTTCTTCATCAAGACTTGGCGCTTCCACATCCAGAAGATCTGCAATCGCATTGATGGTGGTCTGACCACCGGGAGGACATTTATTGATGGCATCGCCGCCGGCTATCGCTTCGGCGTAAGGTCGACAACCAGGATAACTGCACTGTCCACACTGAGTTTGCGGCAACAACGCGTCGAGCTGATCGACGATGGGATCGCCCTCCACCTTGAAGCGCACAGCGGCAAAACCCAGGACCGCGCCAAAGACCAATGCCAAACTGACCATTGCCATCAGCGCGGCAACCACGGAGTTTTGAATCAAGAGTTCCAACATGGTGGTGCCCCCTTTCTATACCAAACCGCTAAAGCCCATAAACGCCAGCGACATCAATCCTGCCGTCACCATGCCTATGGCCGCGCCTTTAAATGGCATGGGTACATCCGCTACCGCGAGTCGCTCGCGCATGGCGGAAAACAACACCAACACCAGGGAAAAACCCAGTGCCGCTCCAAAACCGTAGAGCGCCGACTGCACAAACGTGTGAGCTTTGGCAGTGTTCTGCAATGCCACGCCCAACACGGCACAGTTGGTGGTAATCAGTGGCAGAAAGACCCCCAGAACGCGGTAAAGCAGCGGGCTGGTCTTTTCGATAAACATCTTTGCAAATTGCACGACTACAGCAATCACCAAAATAAAAGCGATGGTTTTTAGATACATCAAACCCAATGGCTGCAACACATAGCTGTGCACGAGATAGCTGCATACGGAAGCCAACGTCAGTACAAACGTTGTTGCGCCGCCCATACCAATAGCGGTCTCCAATTTATTGGACACTCCCATAAAGGGACACAAACCCAGGAACTGCGCCAATACAAAGTTATTGACCAGGATCGTACTGATTAAAATGACCGCCAATTCGGACATAGCTGACCCCCGGACTGATTCCGCGATGCAAACATTCAGGCGACGATTAATCGCCGATTAATAAAAAGGAGCTTCGACCCGCCAGAGAGTCGACTCGAAGCCCACGCAACTTGCCTGGACGACAGGACGGTTAACGTTGCAACTGAGCGATCTTATTCTCGACACCGTCCCAATTGGCGGCGTCGGGAAGAGGATCTTTTTGTTCGGTAATAACTGGCCAGGTTTGCGCCAGTTCCGCATTGAGTTCTACAAAGTGCTCCTGCCCCTCGGGCAGATCGTCTTCGCTAAATATGGCTTCGGCAGGACACTCGGGCTCACACAGAGCACAATCGATACACTCGTCAGGATCGATAACCAAGAAGTTTGGACCTTCGTAGAAACAATCCACAGGGCAAACGGACACGCAATCGGTGTACTTACAATTGATACAGTTATCGGTTACTACAAACGTCATAATTCAGCCTCTGCCCGGAATGTATTTTTTAGTATGGAGACAGATCCAAAAAATCGGATCTGTTTCGCTTTTACTCAGTATCCCGCAGAGGATGTAGGGAAACATTGACAAGGGGTGACGCAGGCTGACATCTGACGCCACCTGATAAAAGGGGTCAGAAAGAAAAGGGGTCAGAGCCACTGCTGTCCCCATTTATTGGGCAGGGGCTTGGGTAGAAACCGGTAATTTTATAGAGAAAATAGCAGCCAGCACTACAAACAAGGTAGAAATCAGCAAGCAAGCCTCCAAGCCGTAGACCTGAAACACCCACCCCGAAAGCACTGTGCCAATCAAACGCCCCATAGCGTTGGCCATATAGTAAAAGCCCACATCCAGCGATACGCCGTCTTCACCGGCGTAGCTAACGATCAGATAACTGTGTAACGAAGAGTTTATGGCAAACACCACGCCAAACAATAGCAGACCAATGAGCAAAACCGCTTGCGCCTGCATGTCTACATAACACGCTATTGCAATACCCAGAGGAATAGCTGCCAGTACCACGGCCCATTGCAGCGCACTTCGACCGTCTGGAAGATTACCATCACGCTTACGAGTCAAACTGGGAGCAAATCCCTGCACGACGCCGTATCCCATGATCCAGAGGGCCAGAAAGCCGCCCACATTCCAGTGATCCCAGCCTAACTGCGAAGCCAAAAATACAGGTAACGCCACCACAAACCAGACATCGCGCGCGCCAAACAAGAACATCCGCGCAGCGGACAAGTGGTTAATGGCCGCACTTTTGGAGAAGATCTCAGTGAACTTGGGTTTGTTTTTCGCCTTGCCCAAGTCTTCCTTCAAGACTATGACGCTGAACAACCACACCAGAGCCAAAGCGCTGGCCATAGCCATCACCGCCCCATGAAACTCCAGCAGTGTCAGCAACAGGCCCCCGAGGAAAAAACCGGCGCCCTTAAGCGTATTCTTGGAACCGGTCAGCACCGCGACCCACTTATACAGTTGCCCTTCAGCTTCCTTCGGCACCAGTAACTTAATCGAACTTTTGGCGCTCATTTTATTGAGATCTTTGGCAATACCCGACAATGCCTGCGCCGCCATCACCCAGGGCACGGTAAGCATCGCGGCTGGCACCAGCAGCATTGCCAATGCCAACACCTGAAGAAACAACCCGATATTCATGGTGCGATTGAGACCGAGGTGCGCACCTAACCAACCGCCCACCAAATTGGTGACCACACCGAAGAACTCATAAAACAAAAACAGCATGGCGATTTCCAACGGCGAATATCCCAGCGCATGGAAGTGCAATACCACCAGCATGCGCAGCGCGCCGTCGGTTAGTGTAAACGCCCAGTAATTACCGGTGACGATCAGGTACTGTTTAATGCCCTGAGGCAATTCGAAAATGGCTTTCATGTGTATCAGTTGAATCTGTTACTTCTGTCTATTCTCGATCAACCCTGGTCGCTCAGACCCACTTTACGCGCCAGCTCAGCGGTGCGATTGGCGTAGCCCCATTCGTTGTCGTACCAGGCGTAAAGTTTTACCTGAGTACCATTCACCACCATGGTGGACAAGGCATCAATAATGCTGGATCGAGGATCAGTTTTATAATCGATCGATACCAGCGGTCGCTCTTCAAACCCCAGAATATCTTTTAATTTACCTTCTGCAGCTTCTTTTAAAAAAGCGTTCACTTCTCCAGCCGTGGTGGCTCGAGCCACTTCGAAAACACAGTCGGTGATCGATGCATTAGCCAATGGCACTCGCACTGCGTGGCCGTTCAACTTGCCTTTCAGTTCTGGAAAAATATGAGTGATGGCTGTAGCAGAACCCGTGGTAGTTGGAATCAGGCTCATACCGCAAGCACGAGCACGACGCAGATCTTTATGTGGAGCATCGAGAATCGTCTGCGTATTGGTGATGTCATGAATGGTGGTCATGGACCCGTGCACAATACCCAGTTTTTCGTGGATCACCTTTACCACCGGCGCCAGGCAATTCGTGGTACAGGACGCCGCGGTCACGATGGGATACTCGTCTTTATCGTAAAGATCGTCATTCACACCCATGACGACATTCAGGACGCCCTCTTCTTTGACTGGTGCGGTAACAACGACGCGTTTAACACCCTGATCCAGATAGGCTTGCAGCAACGCTTTGGTCTTCATCTTTCCAGACGCTTCGATGACCAAATCACAACCGGACCAATCGGTATCCGCGATGTTTTTATTCTGTGTGCAAGCAATTTGCCGACCGTTGATCACAATGCTATCGCCTTCGGCTTCTGCATTGTGAGTCCAGTGACCGTGTACCGAATCAAAGGTCACCAAGTGTGCCAAAGTCCCAGCATCGCCTGCGGGGTCGTTGATTTGTACAAACTCAAATTCCGGCCAGTCGAATGCGGCACGAAATGTCAGACGGCCCATGCGACCGAAACCGTTAATACCTACTTTGATAGTCATTGTCTTAACCTCAGTTTTTAAGACTTACCTTACAAACACTCTCAATCCGTTGTTCCCTGCAAGCGGGAATTCCTTGCCAGTTACTTATCCAGCAAACCAGATCCCCGCTTTCGCGGGGATGACGTTGTAGCTTGCACGAGGGTGACGACGCAGCTTTTGCGAGAATCACGTTGCAGCTCGCGCGTGATTCACGTTGCTCTTTGCGCCGGGGTTATGCTGCTGCCTCTGCGAAACGGCAGCGATACAAACTAGCTCGCCAACCATTCCTCGATATCGGCCCTATGAGGAATGGAACCGCTGTGTACTACCACACCATCAATCACTACCGCAGGCGTACTCATCACACCCAGGCGCATCATGACCTCCGGGCTGGTTTCATTTTCCACGGTTACATCCACATTCATCTCTGCGGCGATGGCTTTAATACTATCTGCGGCTTTGTGACATTTTGTGCAGCCGCTGCCTAATACCTGAATAATTTTCATCGTCTTGTCTCCTAGTTAGCGCCCGTCGGAAAACGCTAGGGAACGGTGCAACGCAGGGAAGTGTTGCTAAAATCGGTGACTGTAAGTCATTTATTTTCTGAGCTAGTTAGAGCAGCAATGGCATGGCCAGATTGATCAACCAACCTACCAGTGAAAAAGCCACCAACAGCATGGCAAATACGGTAGCCAGCAGACGCCACTGCATTACCTGTTTCAACAATATAAATTCTGGGAAGCTCGCGGCCACGGTGCTCATGCAAAATGCCAGGGTTGTACCCACCGGCAGACCTTTGACGATCAGGCTCTCCATCACCGGGATCACGCCCGTTGCATTGGAGTACAATGGCACCCCCAGCAACACCGCCCCGGGAACCGACCACCATTGGCCATCTCCCAAATGGGATTCCAGCCAACCGTCCGGGACGAAGCCATGCAAGCCCGCGCCCAGACCGACCCCAAGGATGACCCACTTCCAAACCCGGCCGAAGATCTCAAAGGTCTCGTTCCGAGCAAACTGATGCCGCTCGGAAAACATCAAACGCTGTGTTGGTTGCTGCGCATTGACTGCGCCCGCTGACTGCGCGTTCTTCAGCGCCTCTGCGGCAAAGGACTGCAACCAGCGCTCAGCGCGAATGCTATCTAGAAACAAGCCACCGATGATGCCCACCGCCATTCCAACAGCGATATATACCAGGGTGAACTTCCAGCCCAATAAACTCAGTAACAACAGTACAGCCACTTCATTGATCAATGGCGATGTCAGCAGGAAGGCCATGGTGATTCCCACCGGAATTCCCGCCGAAGTAAATCCCAAAAACACCGGGATACTGGAGCAAGAACAAAACGGTGTTATGGCGCCAAAACCAGAGCCCATCACATAACCGACGCCACGATGGCGCCCAGCCAGGAAATCCCGCACCCGCTCTACATTCAAAGAAGCCCGCAGTAGCGCAATTACATAAATCATCACCAGTAATAGCGCATAGATTTTGGTGACATCTTCAATAAAAAAATGCAGAGCATCGGCCAGCTTAGTATTCGGGTTCAGTCCAAGCACACCGTACACCAGCCACCCGGCAAGATCGGTAAACACTTGAAACATAGGTAATTACCTCATAACCATCGATTGGATCAGCAACAAGCGCCAGGGCGTTGTGGTCTATCCTCGATACGGCACAAGCGCTCTACATTCTCTTCAATAAAATCCGCATTCTCGGCCAGAGTTTGCTTGAACACTTCAGCGCACCACTCAGGCAATTCAGGATTGATACTGTAGAACACCCACTGCCCCTGGCGTCGATCCACCAATAGGTTGCACTTGCGCAACTGCGCCAGGTGCCTGGAGATCTTGGGCTGGATCTCCTCCAGAGCCAGCATCAATTCAGCGACACACAACTCGGTCTCGCGCTCAATCAAAAGCAGGCAACGCAAACGGGTCTCGTCCGAAAGGCATTTAAAGAACTGCACGGGACTCATAAAGCACCTCACCAACAATATACGGAATATTATATATACGTTTTTCCATATATCAAACAATAGAGCTGATCGATTTCGACAAAATGGCCGTATCGGCTCTCTTTGCAGCTAAAACCAATAACTCCCAGAGTTTCAGCCATCATCACAACTGCTGAGAACTACATCACTTGGGATATAAATAGAGAGGGTGACTCGTCGGTAGTATGATTAGCCCGACCATATTGAATTGGTAACGGAAATGACTGAAGAAAAGCACACGAGTGTACCCGCCTCAAGACTGAAGCGTTTTGGGCGCTTCACGCGACTGGCCGGCCGGGTCGCCAAGGGTACCGCCGCCGAAGGTATTCGCCAGTTGGCCGCCGGAAATCGACCCAAGTTACGGGACATGGTGCTGACACCAGCGAACGCGAAGAGGCTCACCGAAGAGCTATCAAAGATGCGCGGTGCCGCCATGAAGCTTGGGCAAATGCTCTCAATGGATTCCGGGGATTTTATCCCCGAAGAGTTGACGCAGATTCTCGCCCATCTGCGCGCCGACGCTCACTACATGCCTTATCGACAATTGGAGCAGCAACTGGAATTGGCCTACGGTGAACAATGGGCAACTCAATTTGCCTCCTTTGAGCGCACGCCCATTGCAGCTGCATCTATCGGTCAAGTGCACCGCGCAACCTCTCACGAAGGAACGGAACTGGCATTGAAGATCCAGTACCCTGGCGTGCGAGATAGCATCGATAGCGACGTTTCCAACCTGGCAACCCTGCTGAGAATGACAGGCCTGTTACCACGAGGCATCGACTTAACGCCCATTCTGGACGAGGTGAGAAAACAGCTGCGCGAAGAAGCCAGCTATTTGCAAGAAGCGCAATACCTCGAGACCTATGGCGAGCACCTGGCCGGTGACGAGCGTTTTATCCTACCCGCGCTAATCAAGGACCAGTCTCGCGACAATATCCTGGTGATGAGTTACATCGAATCTTCACCGATCGATTTTCTAAAGCAACAACCCCAGCCCGTGCGCGACCAGGCCGTGAGTCATCTGTTCGAGCTTTTCCTGCGAGAACTGTTTGAGTTGCGCCTGATGCAGACTGACCCAAATTTCGCCAATTATCGGTATCAGGTGGAGAGCGGAAAATTGGTCTTGCTGGACTTTGGCGCAACACGAAAATTCACCGCCAAATTTTCCAGTGGATATCTGCGACTGATAAAAGCCATGGTTAGTCGCGACGAATCCAGAATTCTTAAAGCCGCACAAAACATCGGCTACCACTCCGAGGGCATAAGCGCCGAGTACGAACAAC
Organism: Cellvibrionaceae bacterium; assembly: GCA_027012915.1. Next base: position 1,887 of record JALUYN010000545.1, on the reverse strand, counting down.
TACTGCTGAGAATATTCTTAATGGTTGGGGAGATTTTCGATTCCTCAGAACCCTACGATTTCGAGCGCTCGGATTTGGTGGTTCGCCTGAACAGGTTGAATGACGACGTCATGCGTTTTCAATCCGAATGGAAAGCACCACCGGTTGATTGTCTGTACGTGCATCGCAAGCTTGGCGGATTGTATCTAATGGCGCGGCGGTTGCGCGCGCGCGTGGCAATTGGTGCTCTTCTGGAAAAGTATCTGTAAACACGCAGCTGTAGATCAGTGCACACATTGCAATTCAAGAACGAAGATAACGATTACTACCCGTCCAAAGTAGAAAGATACCGCTAAGCACAATGACCAGACCACCACTCAAGGTAAGCAAGTCAGGCCTTTCGTCACACCTGGGGAACGCACTTATGCGCTGACCCCATTGGAGTCCGGATGCGTCAACACCCAAAGCCCAAAGAGCCTGAATCAATATTGATATTTGCACTTACCCAATGACTTCGCAAAAAACCAACCCGTGATTTAGCTCGTGGGTATTCTTAGTCAAAAAACAACTCTTCAATACCAAGCTCGTCCTTCATCCGTCTAAGCTCCATTCGCTCTTCAACTTTTCTTCGCATTTCTGTAAACAACCACTTATCTTCTTTGTCCGGATTAAGATCAACGGCACTGGCCACCTCGGCCATATCAGCGATAATATTAAGATCTGTGGACATGATTTCCTCTCCCACCATGTGTTTGGCGAGAAATATCATAGAATTCACTTGCACTGTACAACGAAAAAAATTCACCTTGACGATAAATCTCTTTGCTTAGACAGCAAGTGTTTTGGCAGCTCGGTGCCCCAAAAAATCGACAACTGGCATAAAAGCCTTGTTGTTCTCACTTTCCTCATTAAATACTGCAAATATACTGCGACTCGCGCGATGAACGCGCTCCACCTCAAATAGACTTTGTTGAAGTAACAGCGGCTCAACTAGTTTGCTGGGCAAGAAGGCTGCCCCACCATGAGCCAATAGAAATTCTAATGCGATGTGGCTTTGTCCCGTGTGGAGTACGGGCGCAATAGCCTGATCAAAGAACTTGGCATGCTGCAAGTTAAACGCCGTTCCCCAGTCTACGAATATATAGCCTAACCTCTCGATGTCTTCGGCAGATGATGCCTTTTCGCTGGTGACAAACATCAGTTCCATTTCCCCAATTGGACAGGTTCTCAATTCCGACACCTTCGGAGGGTCGAAAAGTACGGCAATATCTAATCGACCGCTGAGCAAGGCCCGCGTCAGCTCCCGCTGCGGGTTGATTTCGGTTCGTAAGTAAAGACCAGGGAAGGCACTCGCCATTTGGGGCAGAAGTGACTGCAAAAAGGTATCCCACAGATTGGAGGTGCCACCAATCGATATCTGCAGGTGTTTTTGATCTGCCACACCTACGTCCTGCAAGGCGGCCTGCCAGCCCGCCAACAAGTTTTCTGCATGAGGCAACAAGCGCTCGCCGCTGGGCGTAAGCAATATGTTATTTCGCTCACGGGTAAACAGCTTCACCCCGACGACATCTTCCAGCTGCTTAATCCGAAAGCTGACCGCCGATTGGGTTAGAAACAGGTTTTCGGCAGCCCGACCAAAGTGGCGAGTCTTCGAAACCTCCAAAAAAGTGCGCAAAAGATCGGTATTCATAACTAATCAATCAAAATATTTTATCGAAACGCAAAAAATAACTCGTTTTACCCCTAATTAGGTGTGAACGTAAGATCGCCGCCAGATTAAGGAGCTACACTTAATAGGATATAAGCCGATTTAGGTAGCCAAATCAAGAAGCAAAAAAATTTATCAATATAGAAAATTTTGGCCGAATGCGCTTATTTGGCCCAAGGAGGAACTCAATGAAAATCGCA
>JALUYN010000544.1 GCA_027012915.1 Cellvibrionaceae bacterium | reverse complement strand
GTTCGATTCCGTGGCCGGTTCAGGAAGGATGCTTGCTGAGTCGATAACTTGCAAGCTGAACTGATGACACAAGCTATCAACCAAGACGTCAGCGACCATGCTGAGATCAGTCGGACCACCCAGTGCGCTGAGTTGGGTAATTTCAAGGCCGCGATAACCACATGGATTGATGCTATGGAAGGGTTCCAGATTCATATTCACATTGAAGGCCAGACCATGGAAGCTGCAGCCACGACGAATCCTTAAGCCCAAGGCAGCGATCTTTCCCTGATCGACATAAACGCCTGGCGCCCCTTCGCGTCGCTGCCCGTGGATCTGCCATTGTGCCAGCGAATCAATAATGGATTGCTCAATACCTTGCACAAGGTCGCGAACCCCTATGTGCAAACGGCGCAGATCGAAAAGTGGATAGACAACCAGTTGTCCAGGACCGTGGTAGGTCACCTGGCCGCCACGATCAACAGGAATAACCGGAATGTCCCCGGGTGCCAGAACATGCTCCCATTTACCAGCCTGGCCAAGCGTGAAAACCGGATCGTGTTCCAATACCCACAGTTCGTCGCTGGTTTCGGGATCCCGCGTGTCGGTAAACACACGCATGGCCTCCCAAACCGGTAAATAAGCTTGCCGGCCAAGAAAACGAAGCAGCAGGGGATGAGTGGAGGGCATCGAAACATCAAATCGCCGTTGGTGAAACACGGCAAACCTCAAGTGTACTCGGGTTGTTGAACTTACCGCCAGCGTACGTTACAGGCAGACCCCCAAGCACCGCAAGCAAAAGTAAACCGGCCATTCAATCATCGGATCGGCACAACCGGGGCCGCGCTCACGCGCGCCGGGTGGGGATGGGCAGACAAAGCAACGCCCTGAGCGATGAGCGCTCAGGGCGTGACAGAACAATCCTTGGCAGTGACCTACTCTCGCATGGCTAATGCCACACTACCATCGGCGCGGGTGCGTTTCACTTCCGAGTTCGGGATGGGATCGGGTGGGACCACACCGCTATGGCCGCCAAGGAAAACGGTGCAGGCAGCGCTGGTGCGCCGGCCTACATGGGGTCTTGGGAGTGACAAGGTCGTGCTCGTATAAGCCTATGCCGTCGAGGTAAGGCCATTTGGGGTTATATGATCAAGCCGCACGGATCATTAGTACTGGTTAGCTCAACACATTACTGTGCTTACACACCCAGCCTATCAACCACCTGGTCTTGATGGTTCCTTCAGGGACCTTACGGTCCGGGAGATCTCATCTTGGGGCATGCTTCCCGCTTAGATGCTTTCAGCGGTTATCACTTCCGTACTTAGCTACCCGGCAATGCCATTGGCATGACAACCGGAACACCAGAGGTACGTCCACTCCGGTCCTCTCGTACTAGGAGCAGCCCCCCTCAAATCTCCAACGCCCACGGCAGATAGGGACCGAACTGTCTCACGACGTTCTGAACCCAGCTCGCGTACCACTTTAAATGGCGAACAGCCATACCCTTGGGACCGGCTACAGCCCCAGGATGTGA
>JALUYN010000543.1 GCA_027012915.1 Cellvibrionaceae bacterium | reverse complement strand
CATCAAGCCGCCGGAAGGATTAACAACGAACTTACCGCCGTAGGTGTTATCGCCATCGGCGACAAACTTGGTGGCTTCACCTTCAGCGCACAGCCCCAGACCTTCGTAGGTCACAACTTCATTGGTGGTAAAGCAGTCATGCAGCTCGACCACATCAACATCTTCAACGCCAATGCCCGCTTCTTTGGTTACCTTCTCAACCGCACGGCGAGTCATATCCGCCCCTACCAGGTTGATCGGATTGGTCCAGGAATCCGGTGTATCGGTGGTCATCGCCTGCCCCACGATCTCTACGCCGTTGCTGATGCCGTGTTTCTTGGCGAACTCTTCGCTGACAATAACAGCCGCACCGGCACCGCAAGTTGGAGGACAGCACATATAGCGCGTCAGGAAGTCCATAAATACTACGGGAGCTTCGAGTACGTCCTGCTCGCTCAGCGGGCTATTCAAAAGAGAATAAGGGTTGTTCAAGGCGTGATTGCGGGTTTTTACGGAAACCTTGGCGAACAGATCCGAGCTGGCGCCATACTTTTCCATATAGTGATGACCGGCAGCACCAAAGCAACGCAACGCCAGAGGAGCCTGGGGGTAATCCCACTCATCCAGCAAACCCATAAAGCGATCAAATGGACCTTCACGGTCGTCCCAGTGAGACCCCAGAGCTCCGGGCTGCATTTCTTCAAAACCAAATGCCAGTGCACATTCAACTGCGCCAGACTTAACCGCTTGGCGAGCCAGGTAGAGTGCAGAAGAACCGGTTGAGCAGTTGTTGTTAACATTGATCATTGGAATTCCGGTCTGAAACGCATCGTAGAGGGCGTGCTGACCACAGGTGGAATCACCGTATACGTAGCCTGCGTATGCTTCCTCAATCAGCTTCGGATCAATACCCGCTTCTTTAACCGCTCCCTGAATGGCCTTGGACGCCATAACTCGGTAGGGCTCGGATTGTCCCGGTTTGGCGAACTTCACCATATCAACGCCGGCAACGATAGCTTTGGTCATACACATTTCTCCTGTTTGAAGTCTCTTGAACTAGCCTAAATTAACTATGCGCCGCCGCTCGCCGGCAGGGAATGTGATGAAATAACAACAAACTTGTCGAATGCGCTCATCGCGAAGGTTTGATCTTTTTGGACAACAGCAAAGACCCCGTTTGAACATTGCCAGCATTCACTCCCTGTCTCAAAATCACCTGCACTTTCGGCAAGCCCCTTTTGACTGAGCTTGCCCAAGCACCTCCATAACACTGTAGACAGGAGATAAGAGGATGGAATTACAAGGTAAAGTTGTTGCTATTACCGGCGGCGGTAAAGGTATCGGTCGCGCAATCGCGCTGCGTCTGGCCAAGCAAGGGGTAAAACTGGCACTGCTGGATCTGGACGATGCGGCGATGGAAGAAACTGCTGGCTTGGTTGCCGAAGCGGGATCAGAAGCCCGTGGCTACAACTGCAACGTCGCTGACGAAGCCAAAGTAGAAGAAACTTTCGCCCAGATCGTTGCCGACTTCGGCGCCATCCACGGCCTGGTAAATAACGCCGGCATCCTGCGCGACGCCCAACTGATCAAAGTTAAAGACGGAAAAGTGGTCAAGAAAATGACCGGCGACAACTACAGCCTGGTAGTTGATGTTCACATGAAAGGTGCTTTCCTGTGTGCTCGTGAAGCCGCTGCACACATGGTTGAAGGTGGCGTAGAAGAAGGCTGCATTATCAATATGTCTTCTATCGCCTATCACGGCAACTTTGGTCAGTCTAACTACTCTGCCGCCAAAGCTGGCATCGTAGCTCAGAGCAAAGTATGGGCTAAAGAGTTGGGCAAATTCGGCATTCGCTCTATGGCAATCGCGCCAGGCACCATCGATACCGAACTGCTGCGTTCCATGCCGGAAGACGCCCTGAACATGATCGCTGCAGGCATTCCTCTGAAGCGTATTGGCGATGTTGATAACATTGCACAAACCGTTCAACACATTCTGGAAAACAACTACCTGTCCGGCGATGTGATTGAAGTAAGTGGCGGCGTGAGTCTGTAATTGGATAGACAACAAGCCTGTGCGATACCTGAGGCTTGTTGCTTCTGCTGTTTCACAGATTGGAAATCATGGTACGGGCCTCACGTGAAGCTCGTACTTTTTCACCCCGGTAATTCCGGCAAAAGCATTTCAAAAACGGGTTTTGCAACGCCATCTTCACGGCTTTTCCGTCACTCCCGCAAATGAAATATTCGGGGAGTAAACCGGGGGTGAAGTTACAGTCTGAACTTCACCATCATTTTGTACATCCACTCAAACAATTTTCCGTACGGTGGTGCCATCAGCAGCACGCCACTGACAAACGGAGTTTGCTTGAAGATCGGACGCAACTTGGAAAATTCCAGAAAACCCTCGTAGCCGTGGTAGTGCCCCATACCACTGTTGCCGATACCGCCGAACGGCATATCGTGCTGAGCCACATGGAACATACTGTCGTTAATGCACATACCGCCAGATAGGGTATTCAATGTTACGTGCTGCTGCAGTTTCTTGTCATCGGAGTAGAGGTACAGGGCCAGCGGGCGCTCATTGCTGTTAATGTACTCAATCACCTCGTCCATGGAATCGTAGGGTTTGATCGGCAACAGTGGGCCGAAGATCTCATCCTGCATGATCACCATATCGTCGTTGACGTCCAGCACCACATGGGGCGGAATTTTGCGTTGTTCTTCGATAATGGCATCGTCGCCCAACAGGTTCACTGGCTTGGCGCCTTTACTGACCGCATCTGCCAAAGTGCTGCTCAGACGATTAAAGGCCTTCTGATCAATTACCGAAGTGTAATCCTGGGAAGACGCCGAATCGTAGCGACCCTGCAATACGGTTTTGGCCGCGGCTACAAACGCCTCTACCTTGCCGCGAGGCACAAACACATAGTCCGGCGCCACACAGGTTTGCCCGGCGTTGAGGAACTTGCCAAACAGCATGCGCTCAGCTGCTTTTTCGACGGGATAATCGTCCGCAACAATTGTCGGGGACTTGCCGCCCAATTCCAGAGTCACTGGAGTCAAAGTCTTGGCCGCAGTCTCCATTACTGTAGTAGCGGTGGCAGGTGAGCCGGTGAATACCAGGTGATCCCATGGCTGATGAGTGAATTCCGTGGCGGATACGCCTGGGATCACGGCCAACACGCTATCATCGAATTCAGCACTGATGAGTTTATCCATCAAGCGCGCCAGGTTCTGGGAGTTAGCGGCCATCTTCACGATACAGCGGTTGCCGGCGGCCAGCGCGCTGGTGCAGGGGCTCAAGGCCAGAAACAGCGGATAATTCCACGGAGTTACTACCCCAATTACACCTTTAGGCTGTGGGATCACGGTGTTTTTGGCACCAAAGAAAGCCATGCCCACATGACGTTTCTGCGCCTTCATCCATTTCTTTACACGCTTTTTGGTGTAGCTGATACCGCTTATTAACCCAAACAGCTCCAGCATGCGGGTTTCCTGGCTGGAGCGATTACCATAGTCCTGATTGATCGCATCAGCGATGGCGTCCTGGTTATCAACCAAGAGGGCTTCCAGCTTTTCCAAACGCGCCAGGCGCTCGTTCAATTCAGGATATGGAGATTTACGCGACGCTTCACGCTGCTTGTTAAAAACCTGCTGAAAACGGCTGACTTCCACAGCCTCAACCATGCTATTCACATTTCACCTCGGCATATGCTTGTTATTGTTACTAACCGTCTACAGTACCAGCCAAGGTGGCTGGTCTGAACCGGTTTTCCTGCCAATGTCTGAAAAAGACTATCCCTGGAAGAGGCCGTATTCAGAAGTGGCAATTCTCAGAAGAACCCTTGGGGATTATCGCTATAGCTCACCAACAGATTTTTGGTTTGCTGATAGTGCTCCAGCATCATCTTGTGGGTCTCACGACCTACACCTGATTTCTTGTACCCACCAAATGCCGCGTGGGCGGGATAGGCGTGATAGCAATTGGGCCACACGCGTCCGGCTTCAACACCACGCCCGACACGGAAGGCCGTATTGATGTCTCGGGTCCAGACACCAGCACCCAATCCAAATCTGACAATCTCGACGACAAATGGGTATAGGTTCCCATAGTCACTTGCAACAATATCACAGGGAGTGAAAGCGAGATCAAATGAAAAACCCGCAAATGTTACAGAGAACAATTTGCACCAGGCAAAAAGCAAGCTTGCATAGTAGAATCAACCCTCAAAATGGGCATGTACTTATGCAACATGTGGGCTGGAGTGGGCTGTTAATGTCTGAAGTCAGCGACATTAATTAGAGGGACTTAAGCTAGCCAGCGCGCAATGCGAGGATTTCGCTGATCTGCAAATTCTCGTATTGAACGAATTGCAATTCCTTGCGAGATACCGCGACCATAGTCATACGATCCGCCAACTCGTTGCCCTCGATCCCCACGTGGGCTTTTACATGCTCTACCACAATACTGGACTGCAGTTGCACAAACAGCTCATGGGCCTGCTGAATAATCTCGAGATTCTTGATATCCCCTTCCACCTTGCGCTTCCAGCCCTTGGCTTTCCAGCCAAACGCCCAGTTGGTTACGCAATCGATAGAATATTTGGAGTCGCATCTGATTAGTGGTTTCTTGCCGTCAGCCACTGCCTTTTGGGCAATCAATAGCGATTGAAAGAGCGCATTGAGTTCCGCTGAATTGTTGGTGCCACGGGGATTGTAGAGTCCGTACCACAATTCGCTCAGCGCACCGTCTCGATACACGGCGATACCAGAGCCAGCCTTCCCGGGATTCGGGTCACAGCCGCCATCACAGAAAATCTGCACATCGAACAGGCTCGGGTCGACCTTGGGCTTTGCGGCTGATTTGCCGGTTGCCGCCGTCTTGCGTTTAACCGGTGCACGACCACCGCCAGAAAATGCGGCGTCAGCTTCAGCCTTCGAAGGAAAAGACTTGTAACGCGCCCCTGTAAAACCATCCACCAGACTCTTGGTATAGGGCCAGTTATCAAATACGCCGGTTTCTCTGCCGGCCCAGACTACATAGTACTTTTTTGCCATCTTGCTTCAGTCACCCAACTCAGGAAAACAGACTGGGGTCAGGGCCAACCAGACAGTCCATACCTTCTTCATCGGCACAGGCAATGGCTTCGTCCAGAGCCGCCTGATCGGTGGGGAAGTTATCTTCCCAGGTGATGGAGTTGTTGTATTGATCGATGATTTTCAGCGTCCAACCGTTTTGATCGTTTTTGGCAATTTGGATATCGACGGATTTGCCATCGCGGGTCAGAGTCTGGCTGAGGGGTGAAAGATCGGGCATAGAATAAACTCGAAAAAGCGTTGTAGACAGGCGGCAATAATACGCTACTTGTCCGCAGTATTGTTCAGTTAGTTGGAAAAACTGAGTCGTCATCCCCGGACAGTAGTGCGCTTTCGCGGGAATGACGGGACGCGCCAGGAAAGACTGAACGCGCTGAGAATGACGGATTGCTTTAGGTCAGTTGTTTTCCTGGTGCGCCTCTCGCAGACAGTCCCAGAAAGTCTCTACCACTCGAGACGGCTTGGGGGACATACGATGCATGGCCACAAAATCACACTGGTAGTTGAATTTTTCCTTGGCAAGTGGACGGATCAGCCCCTTGCGCACAAAGGGTTCGGCGTAGTGATCCGGCAAATAGCCCACGTAGCGACCCGACAATAGGCAGTGAATAATGGCTTCCTGATCAAATACCGTAGCGTCGCGAGCCCAGCCCAGTTCGCTGCTGAGTTCCATATTCGGCGAGTGATAACCCAGGCCTGCATACTTGGTCGCGCGTACATCTTCCACCGTCACCTCGCGGGAGTCCTTCTGGAACAACGGATGCTCTGCGCCGCAGTAGAGGTACATCTGTTCATAGAACAAGTGCTGATACACCAAGCTGCTGGATTCACGGTGGGTGGGGATCACAGCAATCTGGATTCGCCCTTCCATCACACCAGCTTCCAGATCATTTAACGGCTCGACAATAATATCCAGCGTCACCTCCGGCGCCAGATCGTCAAACATCTGCATGGCTTTGTGGATACGAGATTCCGGGTTGGAAGCCGTCTTATCAAACAAACCCACGGTAATATGGCCGGTCATGCGTTTGTGCACGTCCGCCACTTCGCCACGGAAGTGGTCCAAAGAGGACAACAATCGCAAGGTTGCCTGATAAATCTGCTCACCCTCGTCGGTCAACGCAAACCCGCTGCGCCCGCGATGACACAGGACAATGCCCAAACGCAGCTCCAGATCCTTGATATGCCGACTGATGGTGGAGCGCCCGATATTCAGCTTCAACTCTGCCGCTGAAAAGCCCCCCGCCTCTGCCACGGCACGAAATACCCGCAGCAATCGCAGGTCGATATCACTGAGCTGGCCCAGCAAGGCTGTCTGCTTGCGTCCCATAGAAACCCTTACTATTTATTGTGTTCTTGTCCGAGCATGGAGTATCCCATCAAAACCCCGGCTCTAAGTTTCAATATTATGCATGTAAAGATGTTTTTTTTCATATTTATGCAACTAAAAAATAGCACTACATTGGAACCATCAAAATCGGAAAACCGATAGATACTATTTAAAAAACTAGAGAGACTGACTGATGAGCGACAAGTTTGCCGGGTTGAGCCAGAAACAACTGGACGCCCATTGGATGCCGTTTACTGGCAACCGGGCCTTTAAGAAGGACCCACGCATCATTACTTCTGCCAGCGGTGCCTATTTCACCAGCGCCGATGGCCGCCAGATCTTCGACGGTCTGTCCGGTCTGTGGACATGTGGCGCTGGCCACTGCCGCCCGGAAATCACCGAAGCGGTGAACCAACAGCTGAAAACTCTGGATTACTCACCGGCATTTCAGTTTGGCCATCCCAAAGCCTTCCAGCTGGCCGATCGCATCTGCGATTTTATGCCCGAAGGTCTGAACCGCGTATTCTTCACCGGCTCTGGTTCAGAGTCCGCTGAAACGTCGCTGAAAATCGCCCGTGCCTACTGGCGCAAGAAAGGCATGCCCAGCAAGACCAAGCTGATTGGTCGCGCCAAGGGCTACCACGGCGTTAACTGGGGTGGTATCAGTGTTGGCGGCATCGGTGGCAACCGCGCCCTATATGGCAACGGTATCGACGCCGACCATCTGCCCCACACAGTTCTGCCCGAGAACAAGTTTGTCAAAGGCCTGCCTGAAGAAGGCGCCTGGAAAGCGGACGAACTGCTGGAGCTGATCGCCCTGCACGACGCCTCCAATATCGCCGCAGTTATCGTAGAGCCAATGGCGGGGTCCGCCGGCGTGCTGCCACCGCCACAGGGCTACCTGCAGCGTCTGCGCGAGATCTGTACGCAACACAATATTCTGTTGATCTTCGATGAGGTGATCACTGCCTTCGGTCGCGTCGGAGCCAACACCGGTGCCGAAGCCTTTGGTGTGGTTCCCGATATGATCAATATTGCCAAGCAGATGACCAACGGTGCCATTCCCATGGGAGCGGTGATTGCGAGCGAAGAGATCTACGACACCTACATGGAAAACACCCCGGCGGATTACATGCTGGAACTGCCACACGGCTACACCTATTCCGCACACCCGGTGTCCTGTGCCGCAGGCCTGGCCGCGCTGGATGTTCTGGAAAACGACAAGCTGGTAGAGCGCGCTGCCGAAATGGCACCGGTTCTGGAAGAGAGAGTACACCAACTCAAGGGCATGCCCTGGGTTACCGATATTCGCAACTGCGGCCTTGCTGCCGGCCTTACCATTGAAGCTGCTCCCGGCGATCCACTGCGACGCCCCTACGACATCGGTTTGAGGATGTGGGAAAAAGGCTTCTATGTACGATTTGGTGGCGACACCATTCAATTGGGCCTGCCATTTATTGTCGAGAGCGAAGAAATCGACGCATTGGTTAACGCCCTGGGCGACAGTATTCAGGAAGTCGCCAAAGGTTAAATTCCGAGTAACTCCCTCGTTGAGCTTAGCCGACACCCGGTGCACACTCTGGTGTCGGCCTTTTTGACCAAAAGCCAATACCCATTCCTTCCCGTTTGTGCTTATCCTTACACATTAACGTTTCAATCGATCAACACTGAACTAGAGGCAGATTATGACTATCGTAGGCCACCTGATTAACGGCGAGATACGAACCGACGCAACCGCTACCCAGGATGTGTTCAACCCCGCGACGGGCGAAGTCACCAAACAGGTGGCACTGGCACCACAGACAACTGTGGAAGATGCCATCGCTACGGCTGAAGCGGCCTACCCTGCATGGCGCCAGACCCCTCCGGCGAAGCGCGCCCGCATCATGTTTAAATTCAAACAACTGCTGGAAGATAACGCTGAGAAAATCTGCGCCATGATTGGCGAAGAACACGGCAAGATCTCCCACGACGCCATGGGTGAACTGACCCGTGGTATCGAAAACGTGGAATTCTGCTGCTACGGCCCGCAGATGCTCAAAGGTGAGCACAGCAAAAACGTCGGCCCGAACATCGATTCCTGGAGCGAAATGCAGCCTCTGGGTGTGGTCGCCGGTATTACCCCGTTTAACTTCCCCGCCATGGTTCCCCTGTGGATGTACCCGCTGGCTATCATGTGCGGCAACACCTTTGTGCTGAAGCCCTCCGAGCGCGATCCGTCATCTGCACTGTATATCGCTCAACTGATGGAAGAAGCCGGCCTGCCCAAGGGTGTTTTGAACGTTGTTAACGGCGACAAGGTTGCGGTGGACACCCTACTGACTGACCCTCGCGTTAAAGCGGTGAGCTTTGTAGGCTCCACCCCCATCGCCGAGTATGTATACACCACCGCCAGCGCCCACGGCAAACGTTGCCAGGCCCTGGGTGGCGCCAAGAACCACGCGATCGTTATGCCAGACGCCGATATGGATAACGCCGTAGCTGCACTCACCGGCGCCGCTTTTGGCTCGTCCGGCGAGCGCTGCATGGCACTGTCCGTAGCTGTGTGTGTGGGTGACGAAGCCGCCGATGCCCTGGTGGAAAAAATGACCGCAGCCATGCAAGACC
>JALUYN010000542.1 GCA_027012915.1 Cellvibrionaceae bacterium | reverse complement strand
CGATAACGCCTGGTTAGATCAGACTCCAGTCAAGGCGTCTGAAGGGCAGCTCAGAGCGAATTTCATGTGTGCCATTGGCGCATCCACTGGTGGCACGGAGGCAATTAAAGAAGTACTCAGGGTCATGCCAAAACAATCTCCACCTATGGTTATTGCGCAGCATATTCCCGCAGCGTTCAGTAGCTCATTTGCCGAGCGCCTTGATGGTTGCAGTGAGATAAAAGTGTTTGAGGCTGAGGACCAGCAGCCCATCCGAGCAGGTTGTGCCTACCTGGCTCCAGGTGACAAGCATCTGGTAGTTGAACGGTCTTCCTATGGCCACGTATGTCGACTGCTTGATACCGATCCGGTGAACCGTCACAAGCCATCGGTTGAGGTGCTGTTTGATTCCGTTAAGGAGGTGATGGGCAAGAACGCCATGGGAGTGATGCTGACGGGGATGGGGGCTGACGGCGCTGAGGCCTTGTTGCGTATGAAACGTGCCGGAGCTGTGACCGTCGCCCAGGATGAAAACACAAGTGTGGTGTGGGGTATGCCGGGTGCGGCAGTGAAATTGGGGGCCGCAGACAAGGTGTTGCCGTTAAATCGCATAGCCTCGCAGATTGTGAATGTTGCATACGGAAAGTCGGTTTGACAGAGTCATAATGACGTTCAATAATCCAAAGGACGGGGGTTGCTTCGAGACGCGGAGTTACGTCATGAGGCAAGCAACAAGGAAGCGATAACAACGACCTAGTAAAAGGTCACTAAAGAGGCTGTTTATGGGAATCCAATCTCGTGTTTCGGAAGATGGCAAGGAGCTGATTATTGCCATTCAAGGGCGCTTTGATTTTAGTGCGCATCAAGACTTCCGCAATAGCTACGAGTCCATTGAGTCCGAACCCACCCGATTCAAGGTGGATATGAACGAGACCACCTATCTCGATAGTTCTGCGCTGGGTATGCTGCTGCTACTGCGAGATCACGCCGGAGGCAATTCATCTCATATTGAGATCATCAATTGCAGTCCTGACGTCAAGAAGATTTTGACCATCTCCAATTTCGAACAACTTTTCACCATTCAGTAAATGAGCTTTACCGCGAGTTCTGTTTCCTGTTTTACCAATGTGCCCCGCAAAGGGCCGCAGGTAGCTGGCGGAGGTGGGAGTGAGTGATTCTTCACAGCTTAAAATTCTTATTGCAGACGATACCGATACCGATCGCCTGATTCTTGAGTCTATTGTCAAGAAAGAGGGGCATCATGTTGTTAGTGTCTGCAATGGTGTCGAAGCTGTGTCCGCCTACGAAACCGAGCGTCCCGACCTGGTGTTGATGGATGCATTGATGCCTGCCCTAGATGGTTTTGGCGCGGCGAGGCAAATCAAGGCTCTGGCTGGCGAAGAGCTGGTCCCCATTATTTTTCTGACCTCGTTGAACGACACTGAGTCTTTGGTTAAGTGTTTGGAGGCGGGTGGCGATGACTTTCTGTCCAAGCCCTATAACCGCTTTATCCTGCAGGCCAAAATCAAAGCCTTTTCA
>JALUYN010000541.1 GCA_027012915.1 Cellvibrionaceae bacterium | reverse complement strand
CAACCTCACCTGGGGCCTCTTCGGTACCGGCAAACATAGAACCCATCATAATGGCACTGGCACCTGCAACCAGTGCTTTGGCGATATCGCCAGAGTAGCGAATACCACCATCGGCAATCAGAGGTACGCCAGTACCTTTAAGTGCATCTGCCACATTGGCGATGGCCGAAATCTGGGGTACACCCACACCGCTGACAATACGGGTGGTACAGATAGAGCCTGGGCCAATACCGACTTTCACCGCATCCGCGCCTGCATCAACCAGAGCCTGAGCGGCGGCGGCAGTGGCAATGTTGCCGCCAATAACCTGTACGTCAGGGTGATCACTCTTAATTTTGGCGACGCGATCAATCACGTTTTTGGAATGGCCGTGAGCCGTATCAACTACCAATACATCAACGCCGGCCTCAACCAGGGCATTAACACGGTCGTCAGTATCGGGGCTAGTACCTACAGAAGCGCCAACGCGCAGGCGACCTTCCGGATCTTTACAGGCGCTGGGGTAACGCTCTGCCTTGTTCATGTCCTTTACGGTGATCAGACCTTTCAATTCAAAGGCGTCATTGACAACCAGTACTTTTTCGATGCGATGGTGATGCAGCAGCTCGCGAACTTCTTCCTGAGTCGCGTCCTCTTTTGCTGTTACGAGCTTATCTTTGGGAGTCATGATGCTGGACACAGGCGCGTTCATATCATTCTGGAAGCGCACATCTCGACCAGTAACAATACCCACCAGATCACCCTTTTCCATCACCGGCACACCGGAGATATTGTGCTGCTGGGTCAGAGCGACCAGAGCGCGAATACTGGCATCGGATTCAATGGTAATGGGATCGCGAACCACACCGGCTTCAAACTTCTTCACCAGTCGCACTTCCTGAGCTTGCTGCTCAATGGTCATGGATTTGTGAATGATGCCAATACCGCCTTCCTGAGCTATGGCAATAGCCAGGCGTGCTTCAGTTACGGTATCCATAGCGGCAGACACCAGCGGAATATTCAGCTGGATATCGCGGGTCAACTGGGTTTTGAGGGAAACGTCCTTGGCAGTGATCTGGGAATACCCAGGCACCAGGAGAACATCATCAAAGGTAAGCGCTTCTTGAGCGATACGTAACATAAGGAATCCCAACCTATTACAATCGATGCGTAGACCAGCCAGCTGCTGAACAAACGTCAGGGGGCTGATTCTGAGAAGCGCGCCATTATAGGCCAAAAACAGGTTGGAATGAAAGCTGCAAGCGCCGCTATTTTTTGCACTTACGCCAGAAAATCATTGCACATAGCCCGCCGTCTCAGGTTCCATCGCCGGCTATGTGCTGAACAATTACTCAAAAGTCCCGTGACGCCCCTTACCCGACGCAAATGCCGCCGCACCGCTGATGCCTTCCTGCTCCAGCACCCGCTGCGCACAGCGCCCCTCATTTACCAGCGCTTCGTTCAGAGACAAATCCCATTGCTGATAGGCGCTGAGACGATCTGCCTTCATGCACTCCTGCGGGAAACCGGCGATGGTATGCGCCAACTTTTCAGCCTCAGCTCGAGCACTGCCAACGGCTACAACGCGATTTACCAATCCCATCGCCAGAGCTTCCTGAGCCTCTACCGGGCGCCCCGTCAGCATCAAATCCATAGCGCGGCTATGCCCGATCAGTCGGGGCAGTCGAACGGTGCCGCCGTCGATCAGGGGCACCCCCCAGCGACGACAAAAGACTCCAAGAACGGCTTCTTCAGTCACCACGCGCATATCACACCAGAGTGACAGCTCCAGACCGCCCGCTACCGCGTGCCCTTCAATGGCGCCAATCACCGGCTTACTCAACAACATACGCGAAGGACCCATAGGACCTGGTCCCTCAGGATCAATGCGATTGCGACGCTCAGGATCTGCTACCGCTTTGAGATCGGCTCCCGCGCAAAACACGCCACCATCACCATAAAACACAGCAACCTTGGCTTGGTCATCCTCTTCGAAAGCCTGAAATGCCTGTTCCAGCTTCAGGGCCGTCGGTCCATCAACCGCATTTCTGGCCTGGGGACGATGCAAAATAATCGTGGTGACTGGCCCGTCTTTTTCTACAGTTACTGCCTGTGGTTCCTGAGTCATTGCTGCTCTCCCAAATGGTTATTCTTATTACGGCAATTTTAATTTTCCATCATACAGTGAAACTATCCACCAAACTGCGCAGAGGGGTTGGCGAAATCGTTCAAAACGCACCGATCATCCAGACTCATTCTTTTTCGCGGCGTCCTCACGTAGAATCGCCTCTCTAAATTATCAGACGGAATTTCAGAACTGCCATGCAACGGGACATATTGACGGTCAGCCAATTGAATCGGAAAGCGCGACAGCTGCTCGAAACTCATATGTCACTGCTGTGGATTGAAGGCGAGCTTTCCAATGTTGCCCGCCCTTCTTCCGGGCACTGGTACTTCACTCTAAAGGATTCCGGAGCCCAGGTTCGCTGCGCCATGTTCCGCAATCGCAATCAACTGGTGCGACAACCCCCGCAGCAAGGCCAACAGGTGCTGCTGCGCGCTAGAGTCAGTCTGTACGAGGGCCGCGGCGACTATCAGCTTATCGTAGAACATATGGAAGACGCCGGTCAGGGAGCACTGCACCGCGCCTTCGATCAGCTTAAAGCCAAACTACACCACGAGGGATTGTTCGACCCCGCTTACAAGCAGCCACTGCCAGAGGTGCCCGAACATATTGGCGTCATAACCTCACCCACCGGGGCTGCCGTGCGCGACATTTTGCACGTACTGGAACGTCGCTTCCCCAGCATTCCGGTATCGATTTTTCCCGTTGCGGTACAAGGCGCAGAAGCGCCATCACAAATCGTGCGAGCACTGGAGACCGCCAACCGCCTCAGTGATTGCGACGTATTAATTGTCGGGCGCGGAGGTGGTTCACTGGAAGATCTGTGGAGTTTTAACGAAGAAATGGTTGCCCGCGCCATCGCTGCCAGCCGCATCCCGGTCGTCAGCGCTGTGGGACACGAAGTGGACTACACCATCGCGGATTTTGTGGCGGACTACCGCGCCCCCACGCCCTCCGCCGCCGCAGAAGTACTCACACCGGATGGAGAAGCTATGCTGCAACAGTTTTGCAGTTACGAAATTCTGCTGGAAGAAACCATGCAGCGCCATATAGATAAGGCGCAAACCCGTTTGGATCACCTTCAGGCGCGACTGCAGCACCCGGGACAAAAGCTACAGGCGCAAGCGCAGACTTTGGATTTTCTGGAGAATCGCCTGCATCAGGCAATCGAGCAGAAGCTGGTGGAGCAAGAGCACAAACTGGAGCAATTCTGGCACCGACTGGAAACAACTAACCCAGAGCCCTATATCTACCACCTTAAAGACAAGTTGCAGCACCTGGGCGGGCAACTGCAACAACACATGCACTACGCTCTGGGCGGCAAACAACAGGCCTTTGCCCAACAACTGGCACTACTGAACAGTCTCAACCCTCTGAATACACTGCAGCGCGGCTACTCAGTAACACGCGACGCAAAGGGTCAAGTGGTTCACTCCGCCAAGCAACTATGCGAGGGCGACATTATCACCAGCACTCTGGCCGAGGGTCAGGTGACATCGGTGGTCAGTCAAACCTGATAGCCAAAAGGCCGGGCCCTAGGCCATACCACAACGCTGATTAGCAGGCACTGCAATATCCATTTGTGCCGGATTCGGCAGGTTCAGAGCCGCCATCAACTCCACGTACTGCTGTTGCGTAGAAACTTGTAAGCGAGGATTGTGAAGGCGCTCTTCAGCAATGGTGCTCTCTGTCCAACCCTTGTAATCATGTCCCGGAAACACTCGGGTAGATGATGGCAGCTTTAGCAACTTATTGAACAGGCTGTCGTATTGCTGCATAGAATCACCATTTTGAAAATCGGTGCGTCCTGTACCGCGAATCAACAAGGTATCTCCGGTAAATACCGCGTTGAAATCCGGCACGTAGAAGCTGTAGGAATCATCGGTGTGGCCCGGCGTGTACATGACCCTAACTGACAACTTGCCCACTTGAAGAATATCGCCATCACAAAACTTATCGGAAACGCAGTGAGCGACACTCTGTTGTCCCATCATAGTTGTGCAACCCGTAGCTTCGCGAAGCGCCCCCAAGGCCGTAATATGATCAGCGTGAACGTGGGTATCCAATGCGTACCGGAGCCCCAATTCCAATTCTTGCAGTAACTGCACGTAGCGCTCCAACTGATCCAATACCGGATCGATCATCAGAGCTTCGTGTGTTGTTTCGTCGGCAAGCAGATAAGTGTATGTCGAACTCTTGGCATCAAACAATTGACGAAATATCATGTTCTTTCTCCTATATATTCAACCCAGCGCTGCCAGCCACATAGCGGCCAGAGTCAGCAATAACATTCCAGCGAATCCCTGCTGCAAATGGGGACCCGCCAGACGCTCAGCAAAGCGCCCTCCCAACAACATTCCCACGACGCCGCCTATAGAAACCTGCAACAGCACCAAATAATCCAGTCCCCCGCTGAACCAGCAGTAGCTGAGAAACCCGCTGCCGCTGACCAATGAGATTACCAATAACGAAGACGCCACGGCCTGCTGCATAGTCAGTCCCGCAACCAGTGTCAGCAACGGCACAATCACAAAACCGCCACCGACACCCAACAACCCCGACAACACACCGGCCCCGATGCCGCCCAGTCCAGCCACGGCAACGCAGGGGGCGCCCAAGCGCCACTGGCCATCAACTTTTTCACAGTAAGCCTGGGGATGAACTGATTCAGAATGGCCGCTGCCTGCTCTCAGCACCTGAGCCTTGTCCGGGGAGGCCAACGCCTGGCGCCACATAGAAAAAGCTACCCACAACAACAACAACGAAAACGCTGCTAGCAACCACAACTCATCAAAATAGGCACTTAACCAACGCCCTAACGGCGCACTCAGGGAGCCACCCACCAGGATTACCAGCGCGGGAGTCCAGGCAATATCGCTGCGATCGCGCTGTAACACTCCAAAGAAAGCACTGGCGGCCACCGCCCCCAACGCGACCCCCGTCGCCTGCTGAAGTGGCATATGCAACAGCAGCGCCAGCAGCGGAACAGCAAACAAAGAGCCACCGGCGCCAGTCAGCCCTAGCACCAGGCCAATCAACAAACCGACGGCGATGGTCACAGGCTCAAGCCTGATTCCAGGGCATGCGCGCAATCAGGCGAGCCATCATGCAGTTGTCTGTGATTCCCGCATAGATCAAGCCACACCCCACGAAAGCCGACAGTACATAACCCCGAGGATCAACCAGGGTGCCGAGCAGTATTCCAACCAGCACCAGCGAGCCGATAGCAATACGCACCTGACGATCCAGTGGCAGCACACCTTGATCTGTCACTTGCATCACGTCCAGCGGCAAGGCATTCACCCCTCCTTCAACCACCACAACCGGACTGTTTAATCTACCCGCCAACTTCTCCGCAGCCATCACCGCGCGCTTACCCGCCAGGCACATCAGATACACCGGCAGGTTCTGATCGTGATCCCTGTCTTTGAGAAATTCATTTACAGAATCCAGAGACAGATCCTGCAGGGGCAAGTTGTGACTTCCCAGGCAAAAACCGCCTTTGAACTCGCCGTTGGTGCGCACATCAATGCACAGACTGACGCCGTCTTTGCGGTGCAAATCAGCGAATTCATTGGCGCTTATCGTGGTGTACGACATTCTTAGATCCTCCAGAACTATGCTTATAACTCAAATAATATTAGGTAATACTAATTTAGTCAATTCTAATGTTCGGTAGCATTTCAAACGCCCGGCGGATGAGTTTCCCGGTATAAAAGGGTAAGATTCGCCACCATTTAAAGAAGCTACCGCAGACTCATTCGCAAGCCATGTTGACCAACGATCTAAAGAAAACCATTCAGGGCGCCTACAGCGAGTTTCTCAACTCCAAGGGGCTCAAGGCCCGCTACGGTCAGAAGCTGATGATCGCAGAAGTGGCCAAGACACTGGGTAATATCAATCTCAACGATGAAGAGGTGCGAGACAGCGAAGGACATATCTGCGTGGTGGAAGCCGGCACAGGTACCGGCAAAACAGTGGCTTACCTGCTCGCCGCCCTGCCCATCGCCAAAGCCATGGGCAAAAAGTTGGTGGTTTCCACGGCTACAGTGGCCCTGCAAGAGCAGGTCATCTACAAAGATATTCCCGAACTGCTGCGCCACAGTGGGCTTCATTTCACCGTGTCGCTGGCAAAGGGACGAGGTCGATATCTGTGCCTGTCCAAACTGGATAAGCTGCTGACAGAAGTGGAAGGCAGCCGCGATCCCAATCAGGCACTCTACGAAGACGAAATGCCTCAAGTTACTGAGCAGTCTGTGAAAATCTATGAATCTATGGTGCAAGCGCTGGCATCCAACGACTGGGACGGTGACCGCGACGCTTGGAAAGACGGCATAGAAGACGAAGACTGGCAGCGCATCACGACCGATCATCGTCAATGCACCGGCCGACGCTGCGCCAATGTTTCGGCCTGCAGTTTTCTCAAAGCCAGAGACAATCTGGGCAATACCGACTGTATTGTCACTAACCACGATCTAGTGCTGGCGGATCTGGCACTGGGCGGAGGCGCGATCCTCCCCGCTCCGGAAGACAGTATTTACATCTTCGATGAAGGGCATCATCTGCCAGACAAAGCCCTCAACCACTTTGCCCATCACAGTCGCCTGATCAGCACCACCAAATGGCTGGACCAGAGTCACAAACAACTGAGCAATCTGATGGGTGTCATCAGCGGCGCTGGCAATGTGGACCGCTTTGCCGAGCAATTACCCGCCGCCACCCTCGACGCTAAACAGGAGCTCGACAAGGTGATTCCCGCCATCCAACACCTGGCGGACACCATCGACCCCACCGACCATACGCCCCGCTATCGCTTTGAGAACGGTGTAATACCCGAGGACATTCAGGAACAAAGCCTGCACATCAAGCGAGCTTTTGATCGCCTGTCGGAGCTGCTGAACAAGATCGTCAACGAGCTCAATGAAGCAATGGAAGACGCCCATTGTTCGGTGCCCAAAGTGGATCTCGAAAACGCCTTCCCGGTGTTCGGTATCTGGCAATCCCGGGCGGAAGCCAATCGTGACCTATGGGCCTGTTACGCGGTGCCCGACGGAGAAGGACACGTACCCAAAGCACGCTGGTTTACCCTGGTAGAACAAAGTGGCAATCTCGATTTTGAAATTTGCTCAAGCCCGATTCTGGCGTCACACACTCTGCAATACAGTCTTTGGAACCAATGCTGCGGTGCTGTGGTTACCTCGGCAACCCTGACGGCACTGGGTAACTTCGGACGTTTCCAGATGCGCTCGGGCACACCGTCCGACAGTCACTATCAGGTAGTTCCCAGCCCTTTCGATTTTACCGCGGCCGGGACACTGCAAGTCCCCTCCCAAGCCACCGATGCCAGCAATGCCCAGGCCCATACGCAAATGGTCATTGACAGCCTTCCGGAGTTACTGGATCGAGACAAGGGCAGCCTGGTGCTGTTCTCGTCAAAACGTCAGATGTGGGACGTTCAAGAGAGCCTACCCGGCGAGTGGCAGGATCTGATACTAATGCAGGGCGACCGCTCCAAGCAGGCATTAATCGACGAGCACAAGGCCCGTATCGACGATGGTCAAGGCAGTGTGATTTTCGGACTGGCAAGCTTTGCCGAAGGCGTGGATCTGCCCGGCGACTACTGCAGCCACGTTGTGATCGCCAAAATCCCGTTTGCCGTTCCAGATGATCCCGTTGAAGCCTCTCTGGCGGAGTGGATCGAAAACCGTGGTGGTAATCCGTTTATGGAAATTACCGTACCGGACGCAGCCATCCGCCTGGTGCAGGCCTGTGGTCGCCTGCTGAGAACGGAAACCGACAGTGGCACCATCAGCCTGCTCGACCGGCGCGTAGTCACCCGGCGCTACGGCAAGGCCATTCTCAACTCACTTCCCCCTTTTACACAGAAGATAAGCTGATGAGCGACCGCCATATAGCACTCCACGCCGCACTGATTGATCTTGAATGTGAATTGAGAAATCTGAATCTGTGGCAAGGTGAAGCACCCACAGCGGAGGCGCTGGCCAGTACGCAACCGTTTTGTATTGATACCCTGAGTTTTCCTCAGTGGTTGCAATTTGTGTTTCTGGAAAGAATGTTATTACTGGCAGAAAACAAAGCGGCACTGCCCGAAAAATGCGGTATTGCCCCCATGGCCGAAGAGTACTTCAAGCCCATGACCATTGCCGCAGCAGAACTGATCAACGCGCTTGCGGAAATTGACCGCATTATCAGCCACGCCTGAAGACGAGTTTCAGATTCTGGCAACGTCCACCGAGACACTGAGATTGGAGTCGTCACCACCGCCAAAAATCACTCCTCGCAGTGGCGTCACATCGGAAAAATCCCGTCCCCATGACGTAATGATATGCTGCTCACCGGCAACACAGTCGTTGGTTGGATCAAACTCGAACCAGCCTTCGGTGGGCGAGAACACCGACAACCAGGCATGGCTCGCATCCGCACCCACCAGTTTTTCCTGTCCCGGCGGTGGCAGGGTTTCCAGATAACCGGATACGTATTTGGCGGGAAAGCCCAACCCCCTGAGGCAGGCGATCTGCAAATGGGCAAAGTCCTGACACACGCCCTTGCGTTGCTGAAATACGTCCACCAGCGGCGTTGCGATGCTGGTGGCCTCGGGGCTGTATTCAAAATCGCGGAATATTTTCCGAGTCAGTTCATTGACGGCCGACAACAGTGGCCGATCATCTTCAAATAAGGGCGCGGCATACTCTATGATTCCAGGAAACACCTTGATCATTGGCGAGTCGAGCATAAACTCCCGTGCCATCAGGGTCTCATAGGAATGATCAGAGGCCAGTAATTGTCTGGCCTCCCGGCAGGTAAGTCCGAAATCCATGTCCAGGGCTGCGTGCTGAGGGCTGGTAACGACCTCGCTTGACGCCGTAATGATCATGGTTTTGTGGGACCGCTGAATCTCGAAGTGATAGGCGATATTGCCAAAGTAATCTTCGCGTTTCGATACCGCCGCTGAAATGGGATTCACCGATATTCTATTATTTGTACACTTCTGACGCAGGGTATCCCTCGGAATAACATGAGCCAGGTTGTAACAATGGGTGACTCTGTCCGAGTACAGATATTCGGTTATGTGCTTGATTCTGTATTTCACTCATCAGCCTCCCAGGTGTTCACCAGTTGTCGGGAAACCTCACGGTGATCGAAATATTTGTCACTGATGACATTACTGGCACTCTGGAGCAGGTCCGATACCTTGTTCAGGGTCTCATCCAGTTGCGAGCGGCGATCACCGTTACGCGAGCTCAATTCCAGGGCCACTGACATTTTCACATGGGTGAGCGCCGCCATAATGCTTCGCTCTTCCGGGAGTAATTCATTGATGCCATCGGCGGGCTTGGGCAGCGCATCGATATGACTGGACAAGAGTTCCAGTTGATACATCAAAGAGCGCGGATTATTGGCATCCATCATCACCAGATCCAGACACGCCTGAACACCCAGTCGCGCCCGGTAACGGCGTCGGTAGCTGATCAACGCTTCGACGGATAACAACAGCGTTTCAATCAGCGTATTCTGTTCCGACTCTGAAACCACAGGCCCCAGCAGATGCTTGAGGATTTTTGTAAGCTGCAGACTCCTTTCCAGACGACGTCCCATATCAAGGAAACGCCAGCCAATGCCTCGCAACATGCTCTCGTTAATCAATCCCGACAGAGCCATAAGCGCCGTCACCAGCGGGTCCAGAGATTCTTCCGGTGCCGACACCAGGCTGCCCTGGATATTCTGATCAAGCTCCGACAGCGCATCGCGAATATCGTTGATCACCCTTAAGGTATCGGAGGACAGCAACTCTTTGGTTGCCTCGGTGCAGTAGAGCATGGCATCGAGATTGGCTCTTATGCTGCCCGGGCGATTGGCCTCAAGGATGATGGCGATCAATTCCGCCTCGAAATCGCTGTTATCGCTCAAAGAAATATCGGGCGTGGTGGCAGTAATGGCGGTTACGGCATTCAATAATGTGTGCTTGGCTTGATCGGTTAACGGCTCTTCGCCGTTCAGTACCATAAACACGGTGCGCAACAGCCGCAGAGAAGATTCTGCGCGCTCGGCATAGCGCCCCATCCAGAACATGTTCTCAACAACACGGCTGGGCAGGCTGGAAAGATCGCGATCGCGGGAAAATTGCCCGGCCTCCTCGGCCGCCGCATCGCTGCTGTGCCGCTCAAGCTCAGAAGCAATTACCCAAGTGTCTTTGCTGCGCGAGCCTAATTGATTGGAGATCAGGAAACTGTTTTCCTGCTGCCCCACCCGGGTCAACCCACCGGGCATAACCGTGTAGGAATTTTCAGAAGCGGCGACAAAACTTCTCAGAATACTGGGGCGTGGCTGCAGCCCTCCGTCTACCAGTGTAGGAATATAGCCTGCATCCAGTTCCGGTTGCGCCACGTAATTGCGTGGCTGCTGGCGCAGTCGGGCGATCAGTTGCTGCCGCTCTTGCGGGGAAAGATTACCCGCATAGATGCTGTTGGTGGCCCCGGTACGATACACCGGCTTGATTACCAACGAATCCAGATTGCTCTCAATAAAACCGAGATCGTCGGGGTCTCCGGCCCAATAGGTGGCCACCGATTTCAGACGCAGCTCGCGCCCGAGCAGGTTTCTCGAAATTTCAGGCAGGTACTTGAGGAAGACCGGATTTTCCAGAATCCCGGCCCCCAGCGGGTTGGCGATAACCACGCGTCCGGAGCGGGCGACGTTCAACAAACCGGCCACCCCCAGGTGCGAATCTCCGCGTAATTCCACAGGATCACAATACCAGTCATCGACCCGCCGCAAGATGACATCGACACGGGTCAGACCATCTAGAGATTTCATCCATACGTGACCATTGCGAACCACCAGATCATCGCTCTGGACCAGATAAAAACCCAGGTAATTGGCCAGATAGGCGTGTTCAAAATAGGCCTCATTGCGCTCACCCGGCGTCAATACCACTACATGGGGATCATCCTGATTGGGTGACAATCCCGTTAACTTTCGACGCAGCTTCTGAAAAAAAGGCGCCAGGCGGTGGGCATGACTGTCGCGGAACAGGCTGGGAAAGACACGGGACATGACCGTGCGATTTTCCAGCGCATAGCCTGCCCCGCTGGGACACTGGGTGCGATCAGTCAACACGCACATTTCGCCACTGGCGTCACGCATCAGGTCAACCGCGTAAAGAATCAGCTCGTGGTCGCCGGGAATCTGCAGACCATGACAGGCGCGAAGGAAGCCGGGATTGGCGAACAGGGCTTCCGGGGGAATAGCCCCCTGCCGAACCAGTTCTCTGGGGCCGTAGATATCGCGCAGGATCAGATTGAACAGTTCAGCCCGTTCCAACAGCCCCGCCTCGATGTTCCCCCACTCTTCACTGTCAATAAGGTTGGGAACCAGGTCCAGCTCCCAGTTGCCGGGCGAAGCTCCCGGATCACTGTAAACATTGTAGGTAGCGCCGTCATCGCGAAGGATACGTCGGGCCTTGCTCTCGCGACTGACAAACGCGGAATGATCCAACTGGCCCATGGCGTCGAGCAGGTAGGACCAGTGCGGCTTTATCTCGCCATTGACCTCAAAGGCCTCGTCAATCTGCCCGGGGCGCACAGCGTAGGGGACGCTGCTACCGCTAGAGGCCTCCATGGGCCGGTCCTTATTCACAATATTGCCTGTTCTCGCCTGCCGGATTACCCGGGAAATTTAAGCGCGCATTATGGCACGATACTCTTTGGCTTCAAGGGCTGCTACGGCCTTTTGCGCAGATCCAGAGTATAGGGGTATTCGTCCATCGGCTCCTCTACCGGCGGCTCCATCGGCCTTGGCGGCTCATGGCTCGCAAAAAACTCTCGCAGCGCGTCCACTTCCGGCCTTGGACTGAAAGGCCCCGGTGTATGACCGATGGTTTCGTAGCGATTGACCCGGCGCGATTCCGCCTCAAACGCATTCACCGGGAAGGTGTCGTAGCTGCGCCCGCCCGGATGGGAAACATGATAGGTACAGCCGCCCACCGCACGACCGTTCCAGGTGTCAATCAAATCGAACACCAGTGGTGTGTGCACACCAATGGTAGGGTGCAACGCCGATGGCGGTGCCCAGGCACGATAGCGCACACCAGCGACGTATTCGCCTTTTCTGCCGGTACTATGAAGCGGCACACGACGACCGTTACAGGACAGTACATAACGGGAATCGGTCAGGCCGGTGACTTTGACCTGAAGCCTTTCAACGGAAGAATCCACATAGCGGGCCGTACCAAAACTGCCCACCTCTTCACCCAGCACATGCCAGGGTTCGATAGCCCAGCGCAGTTCAATTTCAATGTCATCGAGATTGACGCGCCCGTAATGGGGGAAACGGAATTCTTCAAACGGCAGCAGCCACTCGGCCTTAAAATCAATACCATGCTCATTGAGATCGGCCACCACATCTTCCACGTCGCGCCAGATAAAGTGTGGCAACATGAATTTATCGTGCAGGGAAGTACCCCAGCGCACCAGATCTTTGCGATACGGCTGTTTCCAGAAGCGCAGCACCAGCGCGCGAATCAGCAACGCCTGCACCAGCGCCATGCGACTGTGGGGCGGCATTTCAAAACCGCGAAATTCCAGTAACCCCAGCCGCCCGGTGGAACTGTTTGGCGCGTAGAGTTTATCAATACAGAACTCCGCGCGATGAGTATTGCCGGTAATATCGATCAACAGATTGCGCATCAGGCGATCAATCAGCCACGGCTGATCCGTAAAGCCATCGGGCATTTGTTGAAACGCAATTTCCATCTCGTAGAGCATTTCATCACGTCCCTCGTCGGCACGGGGAGCCTGACTGGTCGGCCCTATAAAGGCACCGGAAAACAGATAGGACAAACTCGGGTGATGCTGCCAGAAACTGACAAAACTTCTGAGCAGATCCGGGCGCCGCAGCATCGGGCTGTCTGCCGGCGTCGGGCCTCCCAGCGTGATATGGTTGCCGCCGCCGGTGCCGGTGTGTCGGCCATCGAGCATGAACTTCTCTGTACCCAGGCGCGACTCACGGGCCGCGGCGTAGAGCTCGTTCATATTGTCCACCATATCCCGCCAGTTTGAGGTGGGGTGAATATTGACTTCAATGACACCCGGGTCTGGCGTTACCAGCAGTTTTTGCATGCGGGGATCGCGCGGTGGTTCATAGCCTTCGATAATCACAGGGGTTTGCTTCTCTGCGGCCGATTCCTCAATGGCGGTTATCAAGGCAACGTACTGATCCAGGGTCTCACAGGGCGGCATAAAGATATGCAGTTTTCCATCTCTCGCCTCCACACTTATTGCCGTGCGAATAATCTCATCGGGCTCGTTGGTGGATACAGTAGGTTGACGTTCAACCTCCGATTCCGGAGTTGACTCAGTAACATCACCGCTCTGTGATACCCCAAAGCCTTTAATCAGTTGTTCACGGGACGGCAATTCCTGTCGCGGAGCAAACGGGTCCGCGGCCAGATTTTCCCTGGGTGTTTTACTCCAGGGCAGATCGGCCAGTGGCAAACGCAAACCCAGTGGTGAATCGCCCGGTATCAGAATCAGGCGCTCGCGCTTGAATTCCCAGATACTACTGTTCCACTGCCCTTTATCACTGGCCAGCGGCAGCACGTAACCCGCGGGCTTATCCATGCCCCGCTCCAGCAGGCGCGCCAGCCGTCGTCTGGCCAGGTCGTCTTTTACCTTGCTAGCCAGCACATCAATGTTGGGCGGCAGCTTTTGCTCCTGTAGCAGATAATAAATGCCGTCTTCGTAGGCGGGGTTAATGTATTTGCGATCAACGCTCAGCTTCTGTGCCAGCTTTTTAATAAAACCTTTTGCGGTTTTGGCGGTGTGTCCGTAATCCTTGTCCACCCGGGCCAGTAGTGTGTGATCGTTCCACAGCGATTCGCCATCCTTGCGCCAGAACAAACCCAGAGCCCAGCGGGGCACCTCCTCACCGGGATACCACTTGCCCTGACCGTAGTGCAACAACCCCTTGGGTGCGAAATGATCACGCAGACGCAACAACAGGGTTTTTGCCAGTCGCAGCTTATCCTCACCCAGCGCCTCGGTGTTCCACTGGGCCGACTCCATATCATCAATAGACACAAAGGTAGGCTCACCGCCCATGGTCAGGCGCACATCTTCGGCCTCCAGCTGCCGGTCAATAAGCGCCCCCAGAGCCTCTGCCTCCAGCCACTGCTCATCGCTGTAGGGTTTGGTCACTCGCGGGTCTTCGTGTACCCGGGTAACCACATTGCTGTAGTCAAAGGTCACTTCACATTTGTCGGTAGCACCTTCAATGGGAGCGGCAGAAACCGGGTGCGGTGTGCAGGCCAGAGGAATATGACCCTCTCCGGCAAACAGCCCAGAGGTGGGGTCCAGACCGACCCAGCCAGCTCCCGGAATGTAAACCTCACACCAGGCATGAAGGTCGGTAAAATCTTCTTCGGCACCGGATGGACCATCGAGGGATTTTTCATCGGGCTTCAGTTGCACCAGATAACCGGAGGCAAATCGCGCGGCCAGCCCCAAATGCCTCAGCAGTTGCACCAGCAGCCAGGCGCTGTCACGACAGGAGCCTTTTTCCAGGGTCAGGGTCTCCTCTGGTGTCTGTACACCGGGCTCCATGCGCACACCGTATTCAATGGCCTGCTCCACTTGCTGATTGAGGGCGACCAGAAAGTCGATAATCGGAGTCTCTTTCAGCGACACCTGACTTAAAAAGTCATCAAATTTTTCTCCGCACTCCAGTAATTCAAGGCAGGGATCGAGCTCTTTTTTTAATTGATCGGGG
Source organism: Cellvibrionaceae bacterium (assembly GCA_027012915.1). The sequence goes on along the minus strand of JALUYN010000541.1, from coordinate 27,678 downwards.
TAGCTGAACGGAAATTTTTCAGAGTACTCTTCAACAAAAAAGTCGAAGGGATTGATTACCGTCATATCGGCAATCACTTCAACCTCGAATTCCAGCTTTTCTGTTTTCTCGGGAAACACCAAACGAGCGAGATAGTTGCCAAAAGCGTCCTGCTGCCAATTGATAAAGTGATCTTCTGGAAGAACCTTCAGACTGTACGCATGAATGGGCGTACGACTGTGCGGCGCCGGGCGCAGCCTGACGACATGCGGCGATAGCTTGACCGGTTTATCAAAGCTGTAGCTGGTTTTATGATTAATCGCTATGCGGATAGCCATACCTGCTCCTGAGGTAAATTCACAATGACATGGGCACTTTAATGACCGTGACAGATTAATTAAGGATTCGCGGGAAACCAGCTGTTGGCGATGGTCTGATGAAGGCCACCGAGTCTAATCTGCAAACGATTGAGATACTCGCGAAATTCCTGCGGCGAAAACTCTTCGTTAATCTCCTCAACCGCTTTTTGCCTTAGCTGCGCAATTTTTTCCTGCAGCGGCTTGCTGTTTGGCAGACTGCGGCAACTGGCTTCAATATGATTCAGGCAAAAACCCAACGAACGGGGAAAGGAACGATCATCGAGCAAATATTGAATGACCTGGCGAGTGCTGACGGAACTGCGAGTACTGCGCAAATAGGATTGATGGGCGTGGACCGAACGCAGGACCGTACCGAGAATGATCTGAACGCTGTTCACCGCCTGATCATCGTCGGCAACCTCTATCAACATGGCCGAGCCGACATCCAGATGACGACTGGTCATGTCGGCGCGTTCCATATTCAATCCCAGCATGACAATAGCCCAGGCTTCGTCACGGGGCATGGTACCGACCCAAAAGCCAAGAATCTGCTGACAGGCCTTGACGATGGTATCGAGAAATTCATGGCGCTTGCGACGACCGATCCCCTGATCCATATTCTCCTGCACATACAGACTCAGCTCGTTGATAAGCTCCCAGCTTTCTCCGGGGATCACATCCCGGGTAGTGCGGACATTTTCTCTGATGGCTCGCAACGATGACAGCACCGACGACGGGTTGATCTCATCTCCGAGCATAAACTTGACGATATTGCGCTCGTCGCGCACGGTGTATTGGCGGTTGAATTCCCGATCCAGACTGTTAATGGTGATCAGGCTGTACCAGCTCAGTTTTTCACTTCGCGGCAAATCGAACAGCAAATTATCGTAAATGCTGATCATCCTTGCAGTGCTCTCGATCCGCTCCAGATAACGGGCAGCCCAGTAAATTCGTTCAGCGACTGTAGACAGCATTACTTCGTCTCCTTACCCGATGTATCCACAATCCAGGTGTCTTTACTGCCTCCTCCCTGGGAAGAATTGACCACCAGAGAACCTTTTTTCATCGCCACCCGGGTCAGCCCGCCGGTGGTTACATAAGATTCCCTGCCCTGCAAAATAAAAGGCCTCAGGTCCAGGTGCCGGGGTTCGGCAACCCCCGTTCGAACCAGCGTCGGGGCTGTGGACAATGACAGTGTTGGCTGGGCGATATAATTACGCGGATTGGCCTTGATAAGGCCCGCGAAGGTTTCCCGTTCTTTTTTGGTGGAATGAGGCCCGATCAACATGCCATAGCCACCGGATTCATTCGCAGGTTTCACCACCAGCTTGTCCAAATTCTCAAGCACATGCTGGCGCTGCTTGTCGTCGTAGCACAAAAAGGTTTCCACGTTGGGGATCAACGGGTCTTCGTCCAGATAATACTTGATGATATCGGGCACATAGGCATAGACCACCTTATCGTCGGCAACGCCCGCTCCCGGAGCATTGGCGAGCGCCACATTGCCGGCCTTCCACGCTCGCATCAACCCTGGAACACCCAGTACGGAGTCCTTGTTGAACACTTCCGGGTCGAGAAAGGCATCATCAATGCGGCGATAGATCACATCGACCCGTTCCAGCCCGGCGATAGTTTTCATATAGACGCAGTCGTCCTGAACCACCAGATCCTGTCCTTCGACCAACTCGGCCCCCATCTGTTGCGCCAGAAAGGCGTGCTCAAAATAGGCAGAATTGAAAATGCCCGGCGTCAGCACCGTAACCACCGGCTTTCTCACGTTTCTGGGGGACAGTGATATAAGCGTATCCAATAATCGAGCGGGGTAGTCGTTTACCGGCGCGACTTCTACCTTTTCAAATACCTCGGGCAGCACGCGCTTCATAATGGAGCGATTTTCGAGCATGTAGGAAACACCGGAGGGCACTCGGAGATTATCTTCCAGTACGTAGAACTGGCCATCCTTGTCACGCACCAAATCGGTCCCACAGATATGCGCCCAAACACCAAATTTGGGCGAAATGCCTTCACACTCTTTCAAGTAGTTTTTTGATTGTTTGAGAACAAATTCAGGCACTATGCCATCTTTGATGATTTTCTGATCATTATAGAGATCATCAATAAACATATTCAGTGCCGTAAGGCGCTGCTGAAGACCGGCGGAAGTAAGATCCCACTGCTTGCGGGTAATAACCCTTGGCACAATATCGAATGGCCAGGCTCTGTCGATATTGCCCTCGTCGGTATATACCGTAAAAGACACTCCCATCTCGCGTATGGTCGATTCCGCCGCGAGTTTTCGGGCCTCTATTTCATCAGGAGAAAGACCGCCCAGATAGGACACCAGTTGTCTGGCCGCCACCCTCGGATTGCCCGAGGGAGTCAGTAATTCATCGTAAAAGTTGTTATTTTCGTAGTCGTTCCACAGCCCGCTCATAGTAGAGTTCCATCCTTTCTCGCCTCTTAACATCCTTACAGGTTCATATTACGTAAAGATGTCGACCAAGAAAGCAGGAAGTGTACCAACCACGGCTAAAGTCTAAGAAACCTCTGAGACGTGCGCCGTTACTTGCGTTGCAGGGCATTCTCCAGAGCTGCCATACTGGAAGGCACATCTACGTCCACACCGAGATCATTAAACGTCGAGCCCAGTGCGTGCAATGTGCGAAACAGATTGTGGGCGCGACACTGCTCTCCCATTTGCCCAATGCGCACAATCGGCGGTCCAAACGAACCCGCAATTTCAACGCGATAGTGCTTCGAGATATGACCGCATACAGTCTTGGCTTCAAGTCCTTCGGGCAACTTGATACCTACCACCGAATTGAGTCGATTCACCTTGGGCACATAGAGATCCAGGCCCAGAGTTTCAATAGCCTCCTGCAATGCTTCGGAGCATACCTGATGGCGCCGGAATCGCTCGTCCAAAGTCTCCCGACACACCAAACGCATGGCTTCATGCAGCGCTAACAAGCCCGATACCGGTGCTGTGTAATGATACGATGCCTTGTGCCAGAAATTGGTAGCCAACTTGGCATCCAGAGTCCACTGCGGCAACTGATAGGGCCGGGTGTCGATGCGCCGCCAGGCTTTTTCCGAGAAGGCCACCAGCGATACGCCAGGAATTGAACTCAGGCCTTTCTGCCCTCCGGTAATCACCGCATCGATGTGCCACTCATCCATATGCAACGGCAGGGTACTCAAGGTACACACCGCATCTACAATCAGATAACAGCCAAACTCTTTGGCCAGTTCGCCAATGGCAGGTAATTCATGATTGTGAGTGGTATTGGAAGTTTCGCCCTGAACAATCGTGATTACTTCAGGCTTCAACCGCTCCAATTCCGCGCGTATTATCTCGACATTGGCGCTGTCGCCCTCACTGACCATCAGTTTTTCAACCTGGCCGCCTGCGCGTTCCGCCATTTCTGAAAGGCGCCCGGAAAAGAAGCCATTACAAATGCTCAATACCTTGGTGTCCTTCCACACCAGGTTCGCTACGGCCATCTCCATCGCCGCTGAACCCGGACCTGCAACGCCCACAATCCAGGGAGACGCAGTCTGGAAAATATAACCCGCCATGGTTTTCACCTGACCGATAATCTGCGCCATGGTATCGCCGAGGTGATTGATAACAATGCCATTGGCCTGAGCCACTGCTTCTGGAATTGGTACAGGACCGGCTCCCATCATTAACAGCGGCTCCTCAGGCAGGATCTGATCGAGGGTTTTAATCTGTGGCGCGGAGATATTCATAGTCTTTAGATTCTGGCTGTCCATATAATCAAGCGCGGCATGATAGCATGCCCCCTACCACACCGCTCAGGGCTATATCATAATTCCCTGCGATTATTGAAATAGCCAAAGGCTTCATGTGCGTTGCGGCTGATGAGAATAAAGAGAGAGACTATGAAGATTGGCCTAATCATCGTCGGCGATGAAATTTTGTCGGGCAGACGCACCGACAAACACCTTCCCAAAATTGTCGAGATCCTGAAGCAGCGATCCCTGAGCCTCGACTGGGTGAGAATCCTCGGTGACGACCCGGACGATCTGGAACATTGCTACCGCGACAGTTTCGCCCGCGGCGATCTGGTCTTCAGTACCGGCGGTATCGGTGCCACTCCAGACGACCTGACCCGAGAAGCCGTGGCCAGAGCCCGAGGCATAGAGATGGAGCGCCACCCCGAGGGAAAAGAGATTCTGGAACAACGTGCTCAAGAGACTGGCCGCACATTGACACCCGAGGGCTACCGTCTGATTGAATTTCCCGCTGGCTCAGAACTGGTACCCAATCCCTTCAACGGTATTCCCGGCTTCGCCCTTGAAAAGCATTACTTTGTACCCGGTTTTCCGCAAATGGCCTGGCCCATGATTGAGTGGGTGCTGGACACCCATTATCCCGATTTGGGAGAGCACCAGTACCGCGAGTATTCACTGCTGGTCCACAGCGCCAATGAAAGCCAGGTTATTCCTGCCATGGAAACGATAATGCGCGACTACCCTGAAGTAAAAGCCTTCAGTCTTCCCATTATTGGCGATGTGCTGAGAATTGAACTGGGAGTAAAAGGCCCGGAGCAACAAGCCAAACCGGCATTGGCCTATCTGAAACAGGCACTGAACGATCTGCAATTGCAGTGGGACAGACACTGAACCTGCAATTCCCCGAAAAACGCATACACTGTTAGATATAAACTAAACACGGGGTCGTCTGGCACACGTATGCGTCTTATTTTTCTTCGAGGATTGACCCTCTACTGCCTTTGCTGGATCGAAGTCGCTACCGCAACCTCCTCTCTTAAACTGTGCCAGGACGAGAACCCCTACGCCCCCCACATCTACGATGGTTCACACATAGAACAGGGAAAGCCCGGTTTTCTAGTCGAGTTGATCAACACCGCTGCCGCACGTTTGAACCTGCGAGTGGAATACACGCGACTGCCCTGGAAACGATGCATGAAGCAGGTAAAGATAAACCAGCATAACGGCCTGTTTGCGATAATAAAAACACCACAGCGCCAAACCTGGGCTGAATTCCCACGGGAGGAAGAAGTAATGCTTTGGCCGGCACAGTATTTGATCTTCACCGGCAGCTATTCCGCCGTGCGCTGGAATGGAGAGAACTTTACTGGTCTGACTCACGGCGTATCCGCCCCCCTCGGTTTTGTTGTCACCGATAAACTAAAAGCCTTAGATGCCCTTCCCGAGTACCATATTCCTCTAAAGAAAGGCCTGCTAATGACCGCTCGCAATCGACTCAATGGCTATGTCGTGGAGGAGCAAATAGGCTGGACCACTGCGCGCATCATGGGGCTGGAACAACAACTTAGAACCCTGACTCCGGTGTTTTATACCAGCGAATGGCATCTGGCTTTCTCCAAAGATTTTTATCGTCAAAACACCGAGCTTGCCCAGCAACTCTGGCGCGAGTTGAATCTAGAGCGGCAGAATAAAGACTCACCACTGCTCAAGAAATACCAGTTACGCTAATTTCAAGTACCTATGGTGCCAATGATTAACTGAAGATCGTACTCATTTCGTCAATGATTCCATAGCAAGACTCTGTTTTAATGTCGCGCTACAGAGAAGAGACAGAAAACAGAGAGATAGTATGAGCCTTCATTTTTTTGAAGTGAGCGATCTGCTCACCTATTTGAAACTGAAACAAACTGATGAGTATCGTTTCGAGGGCACAACGCCTCCCGGCGGTTTCCCAAGAATCTTCGGCGGTCAAGTAATGGCTCAATCTCTCTCTGCTGCCAGTCAAACGGTTCCAGGAGACCGAGTGGTGCATTCTCTACACGCCTATTTTCTGCGCCCAGGCAATCCTTCATTGCCGATTCAGTTTGAAGTAGATCCCATTCGCGATGGCAAAGGCTTTACCACGCGCCGCGTGGTTGCAAAACAAAACGACAAAGCCATTTTCAACACCTCCATTTCCTTTCAGGTACCAGAATCAGGACTCGAACATCAATTCGATATGCCCGACGTTGCCGCCCCGGAAACACTGGAGAACGATAAAGACTATTGGCTGCGCATGCATCAACTGCACCCTGAAGCCACAGACGGGCATGCACCGCACTTCGCTCAGGCGTTCGACATTCGTCATTGTGATCGCCGTGACCTGTTAAACCCCGAAGCAGGCGAGCCACGTCAGGACATTTGGTTCAAAGTAGATGGCGAGTTACCGGATAATCCCGCAGTGCATAGAGTGCTGCTTTCTTATATATGCGATATGTCCCTGATGGGTACAGCATTGCGAGCCCATCCCGCGAGTTTCACCTCCCATCACCTGCAAGGCGCCAGTCTCGATCACGCCATGTGGTTTCACGATGACTTCCGAGCCGATGAATGGCTGCTGTATCACATGGACAGCCCCCGCTCATCCCAGGCTCGTGGCTTGAACCGCGGCAGCATCTACACCCAAGACGGTCGCCTCGTCGCATCTACCATCCAAGAAGGCTTGATGCGCGTGGGTGACAAAAAGGAATTCTAGGCCCAGCTATTAGGGATAGTCTGCCAAATAGTGGCTTGGTGGCAAACCATACCAGCGCTTAAAGGCGCGCCGAAAATTCGCCTCGTCACCATAGCCCATTAACGCGGCGGTAGCTTCTATGGACAGCTGCCCGTCGCGCAAATACTGCAGCGCCTGCTGCGACAACCATTGATCCAATAGCGCCTGAAACGAAGTCCCCTCCTGCTTGAGCTTGCGATTGAGAGTTCTCGGTGAAAAGTGCAATTCGTCAGTCACCGTCGCGATAGTGCAAATACGCCCCGCCTGCTGGGCAAATACGCGGTTCACCGCCTCGGAACAGGTTTCTGAGCGAGACATCTGAGAATAGAAACTGCGCAAGCGCCGCAGGGCCTTCTGAAACTCCTCGGGGTTGGATCCTCGCAAGGGCTGATCCAGGTCCGTAGAACTGAACACAAAAGCGTCTTCCGCTTGATCCCAACGTATCTCGCACCTTAAAAGCTCGCTGTAAACATGGCTGTTATCGGGCCGCGGCCGGGAGATTTTTAACAGAGGGCTGGCCAACATTGGCATTGTCTCCAGCATGGGACCAGAGCAAAAAACGGCAAACACCAGATCCAGCGCCATATCCCGCTCATCCCCGAGAATGGTGTCCATTTCAACGACCAGCTCTACCTGATCACCACATTGAATAATTCGGGTTCCCCCATAGGGATTGCGTACTTTGGTGTAGTCGGCAAAGACGTCCAGAGCTGCGCGATAAGTAGCTGCCGTGCTAATCGCGATGCCCAGATCACCATGAGTCGTCAGCGGCACATTCATACCTGCGCGCAGGGCAATCGCAGTGTCACCAGAAACTGCACGAGCATTCTGCAATAACCTCTGATATTGAAAGATGCTCATGCCCCGGCTCTGATGACCGCCACTGGACTCATCAATGCCGGTTCCCTCCAATACCCTTCGCACCTCTTGAGGCGTTCGCGCCGCAGCATGACTGATTAAACGCGCATAGATCACCGGGATCAGTGACGGTTCTGTTTCCTGCACAAGTCTTTTCCTTACAGCGAAATGGCAATATATGACCTTCGCAAGGCAGTATATGACCTTAAAACCCGCCATTCAATTGCACAAACTATCGACAGTTCGCGAGCGACACAAAGACAACTACAGAAACTTAAAGAGCTCTGACTGCGACTCAGACAACAAAAAACAGAGAGAGACCTATGGATAATTTTGCGAGTGTGGAAAACAAGGTAGCCCTGGTCACAGGAGCCGCCGTTGGCATCGGCCGCGCCTGTGCTGAAATTCTGGCCAGTGGTGGTGCCAAAGTACTGCTTACCGACATGAATCTGGACGCGGTAAGCGCCACCACCGAGGAGCTCAATGCCAAGGGTTATACAGTGGCCTGCGCCGAACAAAACGTCACCAATCAAGCGCGATGGTCTGAGATTGTAGAGCTGTGTACGAAGCGCTTTGGCGCCCTGGATATTCTGGTCAATAACGCAGGGATCTATGTAGGCGGTCTGGTGATCAACAACACCCTGGAAGAGGTGCGACGAGTTCAGGAGGTGAACGTCGACTCCATCTATATGGGCACCCAAGCAGCCGCCAGAGTGATGCAACCAGGCAGCTCCATCATCAATCTGTCGTCTGTGGCAGGTATCAAAGGACTGCCCGGGCACTCAGCCTATGGCGCCTCCAAAGGAGCGGTGCGCCTGTATTCCAAGCACTCCGCGATTGAGTTTGCCCGGATGGGGCTGGGGATACGCGTGAACTCCGTCCACCCCGGCGTTATTGCCACTGCGATGGGATCTCAAGTCTATGACGACTTTGTCGCCTGCGGCATGGCCAACAGTATTGAAGAGGCCCAGGCTCAGGTCGCTGAATTGACGCCACTGGGTCGTGAAGGACAAGTTGAGGAAGTAGCCAGCCTGGTGCGCTTCCTGGCATCCGACGCCAGCAGCTACTGCACCGGTTCCGAATTTGTGGTGGATGGCGGTGCCAGCGCCTAAGATCAACCCATAACGACAATAAAAGAGGACAATAAGATGAGACTCAAAGACAAAGTGGCCCTGGTTACCGGCGGTGGTTCGGGCCTGGGAGAGGCTATCTGCCAGCGTTTCGCCGAGGAAGGCGCCGCTATAGTGGTAACCGATATCAACGAAGCCGCCGCCAACGACGTCGCCACCGCCATTGCCAACCAAGGTGGCAAGGCTCTCGCCCTGCATCAGGACGTCACTGATGAAGCCCGTTGGCAGGCAGTTATCACCGAAACCCTAGGCGCCTTTAATGGCCTGAACATAGTGGTCAACAACGCCGGAATCGCCATACCTGGCTCAGTTGAAGAGACCTCTCTGGAAGACTGGCAAAAGACTCAGAGCGTCAATCTCGACGCGGTATTTCTCGGAACTCGCGAAGCCATCAAAGTCATGAAAGACAGCGGTGGTTCTATCATTAATATCTCATCAATTGAAGGCATTATTGGCGACCCGATGACAGCTGCCTACAACGCCAGCAAGGGCGGTGTGCGTATATTCACGAAATCCGCAGCACTGCACTGCGCCGACAACGGCTATAACATTCGCGTTAATTCAATCCACCCGGGCTATGTGATGACCCCATTGGTGGCTAACGCTCTAACTGAATTGGACGAGGCTGAAGCCGAGCAGTTTGCCAATCGCATCCTGTCGAGTATTCCGCTGGGTGAAATGGGGCAACCGGTGGACATTGCCAATGGCGCGGTATTTTTGGCCTCCGACGAATCACGCTACATGACCGGTTCCGAGTTGGTGATTGATGGCGGCTATACTGCCAAATAGTGATCTTGTAAAAGCTCTTTGCAGAAGTACTTTGGGGGCTCCACGCCCCCTTTTTTGGTCCATTTACAGCGGGCGTCTATTGCGCTTGATTTAAGCCCCAGTCGTAATCCAAAAACTCGATATCGATATCCCCATTAAGCAGTCGAGCCACATCGATTTCAGACAAATTCAGCTCTTGCTGATAGAGAGCTAAGAAGCTTTCCAAAGAATGAGCGCCCTGCCATGGCCTTTCGAAATCCTCACCGTACCATTTGAAAATTTTCGACACCTGTAACTCATCGCCCCGCAACCGGTTGCGGGTCGAGTCAGACAGAAATGAGCGCGTTGCGCGATCCAGCTGCATCTCAAGCGCCGTCCCGGTGTAGGCCTCGGGCAACAGTGCCGGACAACCAATACTGGCGCAGTTGACGGCAAAATGAATGCGCGGTTCGTTGTAGCGGTTTGAACCGCGAATCAGATTGTGCTCGATATCATCAAGACTGCGGGTCGCCCCCAGCAAGGGAATAAACTCTTGCTTCCAGGGAGAGGAAAACCAGCTGCCCAGATCGCGAACCGATTCAATACTGGGGTAGTGACGCAGTATCAGCTCCACCGTCCAGGCGTTATAAGCATTGATCAGAAAAGCAAGCTGTTCAGATTTGGGCCAGCTATCAAATTGATTTTGTGACACCCCTCCCAGCTGTGTGAGATACGCGGACAAGCGCTCTCGCTCCTGCGCCAGTGACGCATAGTCAACCTGAGTAGCGCGCCCGCTGTGTAACACCACTACATGACTCTGCAATAGCTCGTCCCATACCTGGTGATTGAGGGGTTCCGCGGCGACCCGCATGCTGCAAAAGAGCACCACCAAAATCACCCATTTGCCGATCTTCAAACCCATAATCTCGCCTCTTTGACCTAAAACAATTGCTCAGCTGTTTAGACCCAAATTACACCGCCAGTTCCTTACAGCGATTCGAATACTCAGAAAAAAGCAGTAACATTAAAGTATACACAGGAAGCCAATTTGTGAGCCTATGACACTGCAGACACCTGACCCCGTGCATGTACGGAAGTACGGCCCCATGACCGTGCAACAGGCAATTGACGCCATTCCCCGCCAGGAATTTGTGGAACTGAGTCACCACGACAATGTTCACGGTCATTCTATTCCGCCACAAAAGCGCGTTGAACAAATTCTCAACTCCATCGAGCTTAAACCCAACTACCGGGTTCTGGAAATTGGCACGGGGTCTGGCTACTTCACGGCACTGATCAGTCGCATGGTCGACAAGGTAGTGGCTCTCGAGAGCTGCCCCAGCCTGGCCCGGGCGGCAAAACAGCGTTTTAAGAAGCTGGGGTTGGACAATATCACGCTGAAGCATCGCGACGGCAGTCTGGGTTGCCCGGAGATGAGCCCATTTGATCTGATCATCGTCTCATCACCAGGTGTTACTGCGCGCAAGATTCTGCTAAGCCAGCTCAAGCGCGAAGGCTATCTGCTGGCGGTGGAAGAAGACGAGTTTCACACCTCTCTGTTGGTCAAATATCACGCCGATGACAAAGGCTTCAAAAGGGTTGAACTGGGACCTCTGGAACAGTGCTTCGATACCGGCTCCATCATGATGGATCTGGGCATGATTGATGATTTCGCTCTGGAAAAAGCCAAGGAGCGTGCTCGCAAAGAAGGCAAGCCACTGATTGATGTGCTGCGCAAGATGGTCAATGTGGAGGAGATCGATCTCTATCGAAATCTCGCCATGCAAAGCGAGATCGAATTTCGCGCTCTGGACGAGCTGATTCCCATCGCCGACCCGGAGTTCTTCGGCAGTTTCTCCCGCAGCTTTCTCGATCTGCTACATTTGATCCCCCTATATCGGACCGACAAAAACATGTTGGTCGCCACCTACGATCCGGAAGTGGACACCTCAGATCTGCAGCCCCTGTACTCCAATCTGAAAATCGACAAGGTGCTGATTACGCCCCTGGACTTTCGACGCCTGTGGGGATTATTGGAGCTGTGCCTGCAAGGGGAAATCAAACAGCTCAAGAACTTCAGCAAGGCCGAACAGGAAAACGAAGAGCAACGGTTAACCAGCAAGAAGTCCGAGGTGGAAGCGCATCTGATCGCCCTTCTGGACGCTTTGTTAATGGACGCCGTTAGTGAGCGGGCCAGTGACATACACATCGAACAGTACGACAAACGCATGCGCATTCGCTTTCGCATTGATGGTGAATTGCGGGACATCGAACACTACCAATTGTCACCTCAGGAAGTTCGCGGACTGGTAAACGTAATCAAGATCCGCTCCGAACTGAACATCGCCGAAAAACGTCTGCCTCAAGGTGGTCGCTCACGCATGCAGGTCGGCGCGGTAAGCTACGATTTGCGAATACAGGTACAACCATCGCTGCACGGCGAAAGTGTTGTCATCCGGCTACTGCCTCAAAACGAGAACCTCCTGGGCATTGATGACCTTGGGCTCGCGCCTTTGATTGCCAGTGGTTACAAGCGGTTGCTGGACAACCCGGCAGGTTTGATTCTGGTGGTGGGCCCCACCGGCTCGGGCAAATCCACCACTCTCTACGCCGGTTTAAAATTGCTGGCCAATGACGGCCGCCGCAAAGTGATCACCGCGGAAGATCCGGTGGAATACTCGATCCCCAATATTCAACAGACCCAGATACGCCCTGAGATTGATTTTCACTTTTCCGACGCCATGCGCTCGTTCGTACGCCAGGATCCGGACGTTATTCTGGTCGGGGAAATTCGAGACAACGAAACTGCCGTTGAAGCGCTTCGTGCCTCGCAAACAGGCCACGTAGTACTATCGACCCTGCACTGCAACGACGCTACCGACGCGCTGCAACGCCTGTACGACCTCAATGTGCACCCCAACTCCATTGCCAGCGAATTGCTGGCGGTAATTGCGCAACGTTTGGCCAAGCGTATTTGCCCCTCCTGCCGACAGCCCGCAGAACCTGACCCGGCTATTCTCAAAGAGCTGTTCCCCGGTGGTGTACCTGATAACTTCCGCTGTTTCGAAGGTGCTGGTTGTACCCACTGCGATGGGCGCGGCACCAAGGGTCGCATCGGTGTCATGGAGTACATGCAGGTGAACACCGATATTCGCAGTGCGATTTCACAGCAGCAGCCTATTCTTGAGCTTAGAGAAACTGCACTGGATTCAGGTTTGATCACCATGCGCGACAGCGCTCTGGATCATGTTATTCAAGGTGTTATTCCGCTTTCGGAGCTGCCGCGCATTCTGCCCGCCGAGCGCATGGCGCCAGAGCAACGCGGTCATTTCGGAAGACAGTAACACGGCCACTTTGGAAGAAAGTAACGGCGTCCACAACAGCGAATAACAAATTATGACTACAGCAACACAACTTCAGCGCCCCTCGGCAGAAAATATCTACGCCGATGAACTGTCCCACCTGAAACAATGGGACAGCCACCACTGCCCGCCCGGCTGGCAAATGTCACCACTGGCAGTGGAGAAATTCATTCTCGGCGATCGCAAGCTCTCTATCGAGAAGAAAATTGTCGCCCCCAGAGAAGTGATTGGCCGTATTATTATCGGACTGGCAACCAACCGTGGCGCCATGTTGGTGGGAGAGCCTGGAACCGCTAAATCCTGGCTTTCTGAATTGCTTTGCGCAGCCATATCCAATCAATCCACACTCACAATTCAAGGTGGCGCGATTGAGCAAGTTACGCAGCTGCTGTATAGCTGGAACGAAGCGTTACTGCAAACCGAGGGACCATCACTGGCCGCCCTGCGCCCCGGACCTATCTATCAGGGAATGAAACAGGGAAAGTTGGTTCGCTTTGAAGAAATCGCTCGTTGTACACCCGCCTTGCAAGACGCGATTCTGTCGATCTTGTCTGAGCGCATGATTCTGGTACCCGAACTTTCCGGCGCGGATGGCATTCTCTATGCTCGCGAAGGATTTAATATTGTTGCCACCTCCAACAGTCTCGACGAAGGCGTCAATGTGATGAGCGCAGCGCTAAAGCGCCGTCTCAATTTTGAAACCGTACGCCCCATTGCCAAAGTTGAAGACGAGATCGGGGTCATTTATCGCGAATCAAAAAAAATGCTGGTGCAATCCGGTGTGCCCCTCGAACCCGATATCCGCATTATCGAAGTGCTGGCCACAATATTCCATGAGCTGCGCAATGGCTGCTCGCTCAGTGGCCGCAGTACCGACCGCCTGGCCTCTACCGTCATGTCCACCGCCGAAGCTGTGGCCGTGGCTCATGCCATGGGTGTCTATGCCTACTATTATCGCGACAGCGAGATGCAAGCAGCGGATATGGTTCACTTCCTTGTCGGCGCAGCTCTTAAAGACAACGAAACCGACCGACGTCGCATGAAACACTACTTTGAGACAGAAGTAGCCAACAAAAAAGGACCAATCTGGAAGGAAGTGCTCAACAGCATCGACCTGCTCTAACCCGCCCTGCCCCTCTTGAGACTCTCTCGAAAACTTTGCTATGTTTGTTAGACAACAAAAAATAGAAAGAGAGAGTTCAATATGGGCACGCAAAAACACGCCACCTTTACACATATGAAAGATGGCACCGCCGACGACTGGTCTTCAATCGCCGAGGAGTTCGGTGACTACGCCAAATCATTGCCTGATCGTATCATCGATCACCTTATGCTACTCAAAGGTGACTGTGGCGGATTTCCCATTGACCGTTTAAGCCATTGCCTGCAAACCGCCACTCTGGCTCACCGGGACGGTAAAGATGATGAGTATGTTGTCTGCGCTCTGTTACACGATATCGGTGACACGCTAGGCTCCTACAATCACGCGGATGTCGCCGCTGTCCTTCTGGAACCATTTGTCACTGAAGAAAACCACTGGATGGTCAAGCACCACGCCATTTTCCAGGGCTACTACTTTTTCCACTTTCTGGGCATGGATCGCCACTTGCGCGATCAATTCAAAGATCACCCTCACTATCAGCGTACCATCGAGTTTGTCTCCAAATACGATGCTCCCGCATTTGATGCGAACGGAGAAATTCTGCCGTTGGAATTTTTTGAACCCATGCTTCGCAAAGTATTTGAGCGCCCGCGCAAAACCCTCTACACCGGGGTATTGGATGAGTAATCTTTGCTGCGCTCCAATTCCCAACTATTGAAATTGAATGATCCGTGATCAAGCCAGAGGGGGCGCTAACCAGCGCCCCCAGTATCAAGCTTTACTCACAGATCAATCAAAGAGCCAGCAAGGTATTACCTACCAGTCCAACGAGGCTTGCGCTTCGCCGCAAATGCCGCCGAGCCTTCAAAGAAGTCCTCACTGTTCAACAGATTATCAAACACCGTGTGAGGCTCAGTTACCGCCTGATCTTCACTGGCGTACACAGAAGTTTCATTGAGCAGTTGCATGGTACTGCGCACGGACATTGGTGACACGGCCATGATCAGATTTGCCAGTTCTTCAGCTTTCGCCATCACATCCGGGACCGGCACTGCGTAGTTAATCAGTCCCACTTCGACAGCTTTGGTGGAATCAATGGGTTCAGCTGTCAGCATCATTTCCATAGCTTTCTTAAGGCCAATCTGCCGGGACAAACGCTGTACTCCCCCGGCACCGGCAAACAAGCCGACCTTGGGTTCCGGCAGACCGAACAGGGCCTGGTCCGAGGCAACAATCATGTCGCACGCCATGGCAATTTCCAAACCACCGCCCGATGCCAAGCCATTCACCGCTGCGATGACGGGCTTGGTGCGATTGCTGCGGCTGGTGAGACCCGCAAAGCCGGTTTTTGGAATCCACATTTCCTGACCGGAAGCCAGGTACTTCATGTCGTTGCCTGCTGAAAAGGAAGCATCACCGGCACCGGTAATAATTGCCACCCACAGCTCGGGATCCTTCTCGTAGGCGTTGAAAATATTTTCCAATTCCTGGTTGGCAGGAGGATGCAAAGCATTGCGAGCATCCGGACGATCAATAGTGACCTTCAACAGGTGACCTTCGCGCTCCACTTTGCAGAACTCATAGCTGTCCTGGAAGGTGTCTACAACTTCCGGACTGAATTTCTTGAGTTGCTGCTGCGAATAGGCGTAACGATTACCCTTGGGATCTGCCTCAACGTAGATGGTTTTGCCCAGACATTCCCCTGCCAGAGTTTCCGCCATAGTATCGCCATCGAGGAATGGATTACTGGCGTAGAATCGCTTCTGGCTATCTTTCAGGCGACCAATAATCACACTGTTAAGAGGCGTGCCTTTGAAGTAGTTGATGGTATAGGCTTCAATAACCGCTTCGTCCTGCGGAGCGTAGTCTATGTCGGGTCGTGGGTCCGCATCCACACGGGCCTGCAACGCTGAGCTATCGCATGGCTGCCAGTCACCCGCTGGGGCAGCAGTCGAATAGATTCCCGTGGAGTGTTTGGACATCCAGCCGCCGTTGCCATAGGCCATGCCATAGCTTTCCGGATTGGCGCGCAGTGTATCCACCAGTGAAGCAATGCCGTGCATGGTGTAGTTGTTACCCGGGCCACCAAAGAATGACAAACCACCAGTTTGCGTTAGCGGTCGAGGATCATCCTTGGCTATTCCCATAATGTCGCAGGCTTCAGACACAACAATGGGGAAACAGCTGTAGATATCGAAGTGGGCAATGTCTGCACTGGATTTACCCGCGGCTTGTAGAGCTCCCAGCAGGGACTGCTCCATGGCCTTGGAGTGACCGATATGATCACGGTGTAGCATAACCCGCTCTTTGGTATCGGCATAACCGTGCAAGTAGACCCACTTGGATGGGTCGATACCCAACTCTTTGGCCTTGCCTACGGTAGTCAACAACAATGCAGCCGCCTGGTTAACGCCATCTTTGGCCACCAAGTGTTTGGTGTAAGGCGCGACCATCATTGGGTTGCTATCGCTGGGCGTAATCAAGGTTTCGGCATCGTAGCTTTCGCAATACATAGAATAAGGATTCGAAGCAGCCACGTCAGACAGCTTGGCAAATACTTCGCCCATCTCGCGGTTATAGCTCGCCTGATCCTGCTGCTTGGACGCGCGGCGAGCGCTCTCCATCAGCCCGTAGAACTGCATGGGTTGCATCAGCTTGTGTTCAAACTCCAGTCGAGTGATCAAGTGACTGCCGTCGGTAATACCGCGATCTTCCACCTGCCCTTCGACGGTTTCGTTCCAGTTCAGTTTGACCTTCTGCTTGCTCGCCACTTTGATGTTAGCCATAGCTTCACCACCGGCCAACAACACCATTTCGCAATCACCGGCATTGAGCTTGGTAAAAAATTCACCTACCAACTTTTGCGGCGATTGACCACCAACGATTTCGTACACCGCGTAATTAGGGTTAGCGCCGATACGATTGCCTACCGAGCGTGGGAAATTATTGGAACCACCAAAAGGGCAAGCCCAGGTGGGCGTGGAATCGGCAAAGGTTCGGACACAGGCGATGGTATCAATATGATCGGCGAGCCCTTCATTTAAAGCGTCGTTCAACGCAACCTTTGCCGCCTGTCCCGCAAGATCAGCATGTGACGATGCCTGCGTGATATCTTCAGGCACTTGTTCAGTTACTTGTCCAACGCCGACAATAATCGGAGTGTTATCTGTGCTACTCATAGCTATTTCCATCTCTATGGTTTCTTAAGCTTTGCGCAGAGTCGCTCTGTTTAGACTATGGCGGCTGTTTTTTCTGACTAGAACCGCTGTTTTTTGATTAGAGTTACGGCTTTTTTCGTTAGGAAAACAGATCCGCGAACTGTTGCCGCAGTTCTACTTTGCGAATTTTGCCGGTACCGGTAAATTCGAAGGAATCGACAAATACCACTTTCTTCGGTACCTCAAAGCCACCGAGGTGCTGCTTGCACAGATCGATGACTTCTTCCTCAGTCAATTCAATGCCTGGTTGCAATTGAACGGCTGCGCACACGGCTTCAAACCAGCGTTCGTGGGGCACGCCAAAAACGGCCGCCAATGCCACGCCTTCCATTCCGAGAATCACTTGCTCTACCTTAATGGAGGATACGTTTTCACCGCCGGATTTTATGGTGTCTTTTTTACGATCAACAAATACCAATTGGCCGTATTTGTCGATCATGCCAAGATCGCCGGAATGGTGCCAACCAAAAGCGGACGCCTCCGCGGTGGCTTCCGGGTTCTTGAAATATCCATTCATAACCTGCGGTCCGCGCCAGCAAATTTCACCCACTTCACCCTGGGCAACCTCGTTGCCCTGATCATCAATAACAGCCTGATCGACAGCATTACAGGGAACACCCCAGTAGTTGGCGTTTTCATGTTCCTGAGGCGAATTGTCGTAGAAGATACACGCCGATGGAGTGAACTCCGTCTGACCACTGCCGAGATGCATTTCACAACCCAACAGTTCACGCACCGCGTCCAGTGACGCCTGATCCATAGGTGCCATTGCATACACACCTGTGGTAAACGAATCAAACATCGACTTATCAACGCCCTCCACGGTGAGCATCGCCTTCCACATCATGGGCAACAATGCCGCATTGGCGATACGCTCACTCTGAATCAACTCAGCGGCTGTCGCGGCGTCAAACGCGGGCATAATTACCGCTTTGCCACCCAGATTCAATGTTGTATACATCAATGACAAGGCCGCACAGTGAAACAGCGGCAATACTACCAAGGATGAATCATGACGCTTGCCGCCGAGACTAATGGCACCGTTCATGGCGCTGAAGTACAAGGCCAGGTGCGAGGACACTACACCTTTAGGGCGTGATGTGGTGCCGCTGGTATAAATCATATGCGCCACATCGCGATCAGCAATCACGCGATCATTCAATTCACTGCCATCATCCTGATCAGCAATCAGCTGTTGCATGGAAACATCTCCCTTGCCGGCGGCCGCGCTCATATTGACGCGGCTTACGATGGCGTCATTGCCAGCGACACACGCCAACGCCAGGTCTTCCAGCAACGGGTCATAGATCAGTAATGAAGATTCTGAGTGTTCAATGTTGTAACGAATATCATCAGGGTTCTGCAGGAAATTGATGGGCACTGCCACCACACCCAATTTGTAGCAGGCGAATAACACAGTGATATAGTCCAAATTGTTGGCACTCATAAACGCCAATTTTTGGTACTGCTCCAATCCCAGCCCTATAAGACCACGGGCCAGTTTATTCACTCGCTCATTCAGCTCGAAAAAAGTGAACGACTTGCGTTCACCATTTTCGAAGGCCACCAAAGCTTCCTGAGCAGATTCACTGCGCGCCCGACGGCGCAGCATATCACCCATATTTACCCGCTCAATGATGTTTCTTTCCAGTGCACTGACACTCATAACTCGCTCTCTTTCATTAATCTTTATTTGACTTTACGTAGGGTGGCGCATCCCAGTTGATGACGACCGAACTACAAACCGAGCTGACGGCTGGTGAGATCGCGCATGATTTCTTCTGAACCTCCACCAATAGCCATAACACGAACCTCTCGATACAAACGTTCCACTTTGCTACCACGCATATAGGAAATTCCACCCATAATCTGCATCGCTTCGCGAGCACAGTATTCCATGGTTTCAGTCGCCTGCACCTTACACATGGAAATGTCTTCAATCTTCAGGCAGTTGTTTTCCATCTGCCAGGCACACAGATCCATATAGGCCTGCGTGGCACTGATGCGCTTTAACATCTCGGCAAACTTGTGGCGAATCACCTGATGCTTGGACAGAGGTTTGCCAAAGGTTTTACGATCCACCGCCCATTGTGCAGCCTCTTCCATACAGGTTTTGGCGGCACCCAGGGACAGGGAAATAATGCCCAGGCGCTCTTTATTGAAGTTGTGAACGATGGGCAGAAAGCCGTTGTTCTCTTCACCGATGATATTCTCGGCTGGCACTTTCACATTGTCGAAGTAAATGGTGGCGGTATCGGAACACCACCAACCCTGCTTCTTGTCCAGCTTAGTACGCGAGACGCCTTCGCTGTCCATAGGAATCAGCAACAGTGAGATGCCTCCGATGCCTTCTCCACCCGTTCGCACGGCGGTGGTCAGCCAGTTAGCTCGCATGCCACCAGAGATAAAAGTCTTGGAACCGTTAACGATGTAGTAATCGCCATCACGCTTTGCAGTGGTACTGATATTGGCGACGTCCGAACCCGCACCGGGCTCAGTAATACCCAGAGAAATGCGCTTGTTACCCGCCAATACCTGTGTAGCCACTTCATCTTTCATGGCATCGCTGCCGTAGTTAACTACGGGCGGTAATCCAATACCGTGGATCAACAGAGAGGAGGAAATTCCAGTGGCGCCGCTGCGGGCAATTTCTTCAGAAGCGACAATGGTGTGGAAGGTATCCAGGCCTTCGGACAAACCGCCGTAGGCTTCGGGATAGCCCATCTGCAACAGGCCAATTTCAGCGGCCTTGTCCCACAGTTCCAGCGGCACTTCTCCGGCCTCTTCCCAGTCGTCAACGTACGGCGTTATCTCTTCATCAACAAAACGGCGCACCTGCTCGCGCCACTGTTGATGTGAATCGTTGTAGAACGGGGTTTTAAACTGCAGGCTGTCAAAATTAATATTCACAATACATCTCCGGTTTTACTTGGGTCGGCGAGCAACGGCAGCCTTGGTTTGATAGCTGCACGCGGTTTGGCCTTTCTGGTTAACGACTTTCACTTGCGTCGTTACCACACCCGGGTTGTCGTCTTTAGCGTCCAGATCGATAACCTCAAGTTCGGTATGGATGGTGTCACCAATCATGGTCGGTGCGGTAAAGCGCACCTTGTCGATGCCGTAGGCCTCAATAAAATGTTTGGGCAAGGCATTGGGAATCTGAACACTCATGCCGATACCCAGGGAAAAGATCAACGGGCCGTGGGCAATGCGTTCACCGAACATGCCTTTGGCAGAAAATTCGGCGTCGGTGTGCATGGATTCCAGTCGCCGGTCAATCCGGCAAACTGATAGATGTCACTCTCCGATACCGTGCGACCGTTGGAGCGCATTGTCTCGCCCAGCTCGCAATCTTCGAAGTAGTCTTTTTCATTTCCGGCAATCATGACTTAGCCCTTTTTCTTTTTCGGTGAAATGTCCATCAACTTGCAGATAATGCCCAGCATAACTTCATCTGCACCGCCGCCGATGGAAGTCAAACGGCTGTCGCGGTAGGCGCGAGACACCAGGTTGTCCCACATAAAGCCCATACCGCCCCAGTACTGCAGGCAAGAATCTGTTACTTCGCGCGCCAGACGGCCCGCCTTGAGTTTGGCCATTGACGCTTTCAGGGAAACATCAGAACCGTTGATATAGCCTTCCACCGCGTCATAGGTCAGTGCACGCAGCGCTTCAATTTCAGTTTGCAACTCAGCCAAGCGAAAGTGGACGACCTGATTGTCGAGGATGGATTGGTTGAATGCCTGACGCTGACTGGTGTACTCAATGGTATTTTTTACGCAGCTTTCCAGCCCCTTGATGGAGGTTGCAGCACCAAAGATGCGCTCTTCCTGAAACTGAATCATCTGGTAAACGAAGCCAGCGCCCTCTTCGCCAATCAGATAGCGCTGCGGTACACGCACATCGTCAAAAAACACTTGAGCGGTGTCGGAAGAGCGCATACCCAACTTGTTGAGACGCTCAGAAAAACTGATACCAGGAACGTTGGTAGGCACCAGAATCAGAGACTTATTGGCGTGCTTGTTACCTTCGCTGGTGTTGGCCAGCACACACAGAAAATCTGCCTGAGTGGAATTGGTGATCCACATTTTTGTGCCATTGATGACGTAGTCGTCGCCGTCTTTAACGGCGGTGGTTTTAATAGCCGCCACATCGGAACCGGCGTGAGGCTCACTCACCGCAATGGAGGCCACCATATCGCCAGCGATGGCGGGAGCCAGAAAATCGCGGCGCAGCTCATCGCTACCAAACTTCGCCAGTGCCGGTGTCGCCATATCGGTCTGCACGCCAATGGCCATTGGCAACGCGCCGCAGTTGATCAAACCGATCTCTTCGGCAAATACGGTTTCGTAGCTGTAATCCAGCGCCAGGCCGCCAAATTCTTCAGGCTTGTGGATACCCAGCAGCCCAAGGTCACCCATTTTTTTGAAGACTTCCTTGGCAGGGAAAATGCCGTCTTTCTCCCATTCGTCAACGTGGGGATTGATTTCCTTGTCGATAAAATTGCGAACCGTACGGCGAATTTCTTCGTGTTGCTCGTTAAACAGCATGACCGCCTCTCTCTTGTCATTATGAGTCAGTGCCTGGGGCCTGACTTGCCAATGCTCGTCGGTTTACCCATAATCCAAACCAAGCAAGCGCTTGGTAGTGAAATTAACCAGGCAGGCGCTTGGTTGTGAAATTAACCAAGCAGGCGCTTGGTTGTCAATAAACCAAATCGCTCAAAGCCGTTGTTATAAGATTGTTATAAGAAATAGGGCTTGCTGTAGGAGAGAGGGAGCGGAGTGATACAACGGATGCGAAACTCTTTATTGACCTTACCGGCCATCGCTCTATAGTGCGCGATCCGCCTCTAATGCAGGCAGGAGCAAGCAGTACCAGAACCATCAGTGACAGGAGAAAGCGCGTGGCTCAGCCCACAGCCCCCACACCCGAGCAGTTGATCAGCGGCGAGCTGATTACCAACCCAGAGTCCGCCAAGGGACGTCTGCTTAAAGAAGCCCGCCAGCTGTTTCGTCAAAAAGGTTTCGAGAAAACCACCGTGCGAGACATTGCCGGCGCCACAGGGATTCTCTCAGGCAGCATTTTTCATCACTTTTCCAACAAAGAAGAGATTCTGCGTTGCGTAATGGTGGAAACCATCTGTACCACCCTGATGCACCTCTACAAAGAACTGGACCAAGCCACTTCACTTGAGGAAGAGATCAAAACCCTGATCCGCTGCGAACTGGATGCCATTCACTCCCGCCACGGTCACGATTTTATGATTCTCGGCGAGTGGCGAAGTATCAACGCCGATAATCAGGCCATCGTTCTGCAATACCGCGAAGCCTACGAAAAACTCTGGCATAAGCGTTTGAAGCAGGCCATCAGCGAAGGCATGACCCGCGTAGAAGTGGTGATACTGCGCAGTTTTATTCGCGGCGCTCTGGTGGACACCATGAACTGGTATCAAGCCG
Source organism: Cellvibrionaceae bacterium (assembly GCA_027012915.1). The sequence continues at coordinate 4,953 of JALUYN010000541.1, read as the reverse complement.
ACGGTAAGTACTCTCTGGAGGATATTTCCGATCAAGTATACTCGGCGTTTTTCATCAGCCACAAATAACCTCCCTAGGCGACACACACCATATAGTGTTGCCGACATAAAAAAACCACTGTATATTGGGCCCAGCTATGGTTCACTGCCTATACGGGTGCTAAGAGGGAATCCGGTGAAACTCCGGAACTGACGCGCAGCGGTATTGGGGAACAACAGCGACAGAGAGCGTGAATTCTCAAGGGATTCACGTTGTCAGGCACTGGTAGACTTTGAAAGAGGCTATCGGGAAGCCGTCGCTGAAGGCGCAGTCATCTCGTATTCAAACGTAGAAAACAACTGCAAGCCCCTAAGTCCGAAGACCTGCCACAGCGATTCATTCGGTATTGCCGAATGAATGTTTCAGGCCTTCGCGCATAATGGCTATGGACTCATATCGACGTATTTCTATTGTCCCTGAACACAGGGCGGCAGCGTCGTCTGTTTCCCCTGCGTGAAGCAATCCAATCACGCGCAGGAAAACAGAATAATGCTCGATACCCATGCCACAGTGGCAGACTCCGCATCGCTCTCCACTGCTTCCCAATTTCCGGAAGCCAATTTCAAAGTCATCAAGCGCGATGGCAATACAGCCCCCTATGCCACCCATAAAATCGCGGTAGCCATCACCAAGGCCGTTCTCGCCACAGAAGGCGATGCCGCCAGCGACGCCGCCTGGGTCAAGGAGACGGTTGATCAAATTGCTGAAGGCGTGACCGAGCGCTTCCACAAGCTCTACCCACAGGGCGCCTCCATCAATATTGAGGACATTCAGGATCAAGTGGAATTGGGTTTGATGCGCAATGGTCTGCAACAAGTAGCCCGTGCCTATGTGCTCTATCGAGAGAAGCACGCCCAGCAGCGCCAGCAGGAAGCCGCTGCCGCCTCCGTCGAATCTCAATTTACTACCCTGTTAGCCGATGGCTCCCAGGCTCCCATGGATATGAGCCGGGTAAAACTGATCATTGATGAAGCCTGCTCAGGTCTCAAGGATGTCGATACCGAACAGTTGCTGGAGCTGTCCTGTAAAAACTTCTACAACGGCATCAAGCAGCAGGATATTGGTACCGCACTGGTTATGGCCGCCCGCCCGTTGATCGAAACCGAGCCTAACTATTCCTACGTCTGTGCGCGCTTACTGCTGGACACTCTGCGCGAGGAGGTTCTCACCACTCTGGACGTTGCCCAACAGGCCACCCAACAGGAAATGACGCAGCTCTATCCGCAAGCACTGAAAGCCGCCATTAGCCGAGGTGTGGAGCTGGAGCTTTTAGACGAACAACTTCTCAGCTTTGACCTAGACGCGCTGGCTGCGGTATTGAAACCCGAGCGCGATCTGCAGTTTCAGTATCTGGGTCTGCAAACGCTGTATGATCGCTACTTCCTGCACTGGCGCGAAACCCGCATCGAACTGCCACAGATCTTTTTTATGCGCGTATCCATGGGCCTGGCGGTTCAAGAGGATAACCCGACTCAACGCGCGATAGAGTTTTACAACCTGTTGTCGTCGTTCGATTACATGTGTTCAACGCCGACGCTATTTAACGCCGGCACGCGACGCCCACAATTATCATCCTGTTACCTGACCACGGTGCCTGACAGCCTCGATGGTATTTACGACGCACTGCGAGACAACGCCCTACTGTCAAAATGGGCCGGAGGTCTGGGCAACGACTGGACCAACGTGCGCTCACTGGGCGCCCATATCAAAGGCACCAACGGCCAATCTCAAGGTGTGGTGCCCTTTCTCAAGGTGGTCAACGACACCGCTGTTGCCGTCAATCAGGGCGGCAAACGCAAAGGGGCGGTGTGCGCCTATCTGGAAAGTTGGCATTTGGATATCGAGGATTTTCTCGACCTGCGCAAGAATACCGGCGACGAGCGCCGTCGCACCCACGACATGAACAGCGCCAACTGGATTCCCGATCTGTTTATGAAACGCGTATTCGAAGAGGGCCAGTGGACCCTGTTCTCCCCAAACGATGTGCCAGATCTGCATGACCTTTACGGGCGAGAGTTTGAAGCCCGCTATGAATCCTACGAGCGCATGACCGAGACCGGCGAAATTACCCTGTTCAAACAGATTCCGGCGCTGGATCTGTGGCGCAAGATGTTGTCCATGCTGTTTGAAACCGGCCACCCATGGATCACCTTTAAAGACCCATGCAACATCCGCTCGCCGCAACAACATGTGGGCGTGGTGCACTCCTCGAACCTGTGTACAGAAATCACTCTGAACACCTGCGCTGACGAAATTGCTGTGTGCAATCTGGGCTCTGTGAACCTGGAGAACCACATTCACAACGGCGCGTTGGACAAACAGCAACTGAAAGCCACCATCACCACCGCCATCCGCATTCTCGACAATGTCATCGATATTAACTACTACGCGGTACCCCAGGCGAAGAACTCGAATCTGAAGCATCGCCCCATTGGTATGGGTGTGATGGGTTTCCAGGATGCCCTCTATAAAATGGGTCTGCCCTACGGCAGCATCGACGCCGTGCAGTTCGCCGACAGTTCCATGGAAGCCATCAGCTATCTGGCCATTGAGGCTTCTGCATTGCTGGCTAAAGAGCGCGGCTGTTACGAAAGCTACGAAGGCTCGCTGTGGTCACAGGGTATATTGCCACTGGATTCCCAAAAGCAACTGCAGCAAGCGCGAGGGGAGAACTATGCCGTCTTCGATTTCTCCCAAACCATGGACTGGGAACCAGTACGCAAGTTGATTGAGCAGTACGGCATACGTAACTCCAACGTTATGGCCATTGCACCCACCGCCACCATTTCCAATATCGTGGGGGTATCGCAGTCCATCGAACCCACCTATCAAAACCTGTTTGTGAAATCGAATCTGTCCGGCGAGTTCACGGTAATCAACCCATGGCTGGTGAAAGATCTGAAAGCCGCTGGCCTGTGGGACAGTGCCATGGTCAACGACCTGAAATACTACGACGGTTCGCTGGCCGCCATCGAGCGCATACCCGACGCCTTAAAGCAACGCTTTGCCACCGCCTTTGAAATTGACCCACGCTGGCTGGTAGAAGCCGCTTCGCGCCGCCAGAAGTGGATTGATCAGGCACAGAGTCTAAATCTCTATATGTCGGAACCTTCCGGTAAGCGACTGGACAATCTCTACAAGACCGCCTGGTCTCGCGGTTTGAAAACTACCTACTACCTGCGCTCTCTCGGTGCGACTCATATGGAGAAAAGTGTCGAGCAAACCGCCGCAGGTGAAACGCCTACGGAAACTGTCCCACAAGCTATGCACACACCACCTGTTGCGCCTGCACCTTCGACAACTGCCGCGTCATCGAGCAACGATGATTTCGAACTGAGTCAGGGGCAAGAAGCTCCAGCCATGTGCTCCATCCTGGACCCGGACTGCGAAGCCTGTCAGTAAGCCAAAAAAAGAATTCAAAGGAACAAACAATGTTACAGCCAAATTGGGACAATCCACTTCAGGCCGCCCTGCCAACGCAATCCGCACAAAAGCCTGTTGAACCACAAATTCAAAGCACCGCAGAATACGATGAAATTCTCGAAGCACTGCCACCGATTAACCCGGAGGACAAACGCGTCGTTAACGGCCTCACCGACGTTAACCAACTGGCGCCATTCAAGTACCCCTGGGCCTGGCAGTATTTTCTCAACGCCAACAAAAATCACTGGACACCCCTGGACGTCAACATGACCCAGGACGTCCACGACTATCATCACAAACTGACTCTGGAAGAAAAGCACGTATACGAGAACGTGCTGGCCTACCTCACCACGTCAGACATTCTCGCCATGCGCAATGTGGGCCTGGCAGTGATGGAAAAAATGAGCGCGCCAGAACTGCAAATTTACCAGGCGCGTCAGGTGTACGAAGAAGCCATGCATACCTGGACTTACCAACACTGCATTGAAACCATTGGTCTGGACCAAAGTGAAATTTATAACCGCTACCGCGTGGTCCCCGCCATTTATGGAAAAATCAAACTCGCCAACAAGCGTCTCGAGTCGGTACTCACAACCGAGATCGATCTCAACAATCGTGACGATCTGGAACAGTTTGTCATGGCCTACACATTCTTCGCCGGTATTTTCGAAGGTACCTGGTTCTACAACGGTTTTAGCCCCATCTTCGCACTGCAACGCCGCGGCTTAATGAAAGGCACCGCCGAACAACTGCAGTACATTATGCGCGACGAAATCATGCACTGCGGCTTTGGCATCAAAGTGGTGAAACAGATTCTCGAAGAAGAACAGATGACGCTAGACCCGAGAGCCATTCGCGCTATGTGGGACGAAGCCGAAGCCGCCGAAACCAAGTACGCCAACTATCTGCTGCAAGAACCCATCCTCGGCTACTCTGCGGAAGATCACATGGAGCAATTTCGCTTTATCGCCAACCGCCGTGCCAAGCAACTGCGCCAGGAAGAACCCTTCCCCGGTGCAGAGAATGCGCTGCCCTGGCTGGATGAACAGGCCAGTTTGCGGAAAGAGAAGAACTTCTTTGAAACGCGGGTGACGGAGTATCAGACAGGAACAACTCTTTCTTGGTAATTTATAACTGTCACTATCCACTACCAAAAAATAGAGCGGAGCAGTTAGCCAGGATAACGGATACTTCAAGATTGTAGTAAGAGGGCTCAATCCAGCATAGTTGCCTCTCGCTTTTATCATAGTTGAAGATAACTATGTGAAAGCTAAACCGAATATTTCATGAAGGACTAAACAAGAACGGCTGAAAGCCTTATGGTTATTGGTGTCGAAGCAATATCCTAAAGCCATCAGCCGTGTACAAAATGTTACCACAGTCTTTCCAGTTTTCATCCGTTAAACGCCGTAAAGTTGAAGCCGATTTTTCCGGCGGTGACATCACCAGTAACGCCGGCATCCTGCTGCTATCTGAAGTTGACCGAAAAAT
>JALUYN010000540.1 GCA_027012915.1 Cellvibrionaceae bacterium | reverse complement strand
GGTTGTCGTGAATAATGAATTTCGCTGTATGGAAATTCATTCTGCGGCCAAAGCAATGATCGGAAAGCCAAGCTTCGGTGCACTCCAATTTGTTTCGATGACACAAACGTTTCAGCGAACCGATCAGAGTGAAGCCGGATGGCGCGGAGGCGATCCGCAACGAACAGCAAAAGAGTTCGGTATCCACGCGCTTGATCTTTGTAGATTCTACTTCAACGAAGACCCGCACACGATTTCAGCACGTATGCCAAAAGGCGATACCCCCACGAGCCCAGATTACTTAAACCTCATCAATCTAGAGTTCAGCGGCGACCGGGTTGCTCACATCCTACTAGATCGCATATCGCGCGGCCCTCACCGCTATCTGGATACACGACTGGATGGCACGGAGGGGTGTATTGAAATGGGAATTGGTGGAAAGGTTGAGGCGCGGCTTGGGATAAAAGGCGGATCTCGTCGTCCTTATGCTGGACTTGATATATCACTCGGGGGGCAAGCCAGGCTTTACGGAGGAGAAAAGTCTCGCAAACTGGCAACTGATCCCTTCGACTTGTTTCCGAACGCGACCGCCAATCTTATGCGCCATTTTTTGAATGCCCTGGAGAAAGGCTCAACACCTATGTGCCACGCTGAAGACAACCGGAAAACGCTGGCATTAATGCTAGCCGCGTATGAATCGAGCGCGCGCGGCGCACCTGTTTCGATGCGATATTGAGTAACAGGACTGGCTGCAAACATGACGACACACGAGTCTCAACATCAGCCCTCACTGGACCGCCTCTCTGTCGTTATTGTCTCTCTCATCGGAGGCGAGACGCTTCGAATGTGTCTGGAGCAGCTTCCAGTAGCGGAACTCGAGATCATTGTTTCCCTGCGTGGAAAAGAAGGACTTACCGCCTGGCAAAACGCCTTCCCCGCAATCAAATTCCTGAGTGATACAGACCTCACGGTTCCTCAACGCCGCGCCAAGGCTGCCAAGGAGGCAACCAGGGATTTGGTTGCGATGTTGGAGGATACTAGTCGTCCTGATCCAACTTGGGGACGGGCTACCTTAGAGGCAATGGAGGACCTCGATGTAGGCGCGGCAGGTGGCCCTGTCTCAATTTCTTCGCGGCTTCCTGCACGTTTCGAGGCGCTTGGCTGGACTGAATATGGCCGCTTCCATATCAATCGCGCGGTTGCGCTCGCAGATTCGTCTGGCCGCATTGGCTCTGCCAACCTGATGAAAGTGAATCTCGTGCCGGGAAACAACATGGTGTACAGGCGAGTTTTTCTCGAGACTCATTTGAGCGCCCACCGGGACGGACTTTTTGAGTTCAACACCGGCTCGGACCTTCTCGAACAAGGGAAATCCATCATTTTCTCTCGCGGAATGAGCGTTGTCTATGATGCGATCGACGAGCGAAACGCGAAGCTTAGCATGCGCGCCCAACACGGGCGGCTGTTCGCTTCATCACGTATCGCCAAGCAAAACGTCCTCCACCGCGCCACTTGGATTGCCAAGTCACTCGTTCTGCCCGCGGCG
>JALUYN010000539.1 GCA_027012915.1 Cellvibrionaceae bacterium | reverse complement strand
GTGGGCTGCCGAACGACCTCGTCGAGGTGGTAAAGTCCCTGCATGAGCGGGTACAGCAGATGGCCGACCACCGTATCGAACAAGCTCGCCAGGAATTCGAGACTTTAAAGGAAGAACTCCGCAAAGAGTTGACCCATGCCGACAACACCATGGCGCAACTAACTGCCCGACAACGGGACCTGGAGAACCAGACCGAACGGCTGAGCAAAGAAAAAAGCGAGCAAAGTCGGTCCCTGGAAGACGCGCGTGTCAGCCTGGCCAAGGCCGAGTCCCAGCGGGACGAAGCTGCTGCACGGATTGTTGAATTGAAGGAGAGCGTTGCGGAACTCAAACAAGAAAATAAGGATATCCGCGATCATTTCGAACATTACCAGCAGCGTACTGCCGAAGACCGCCAGCAGGAGCGCGAACAATTCCGTTCAGTTAACCAGGGGCTGAACGATCAGATCCAGGATCTGCAACACCGGCTCGCCCAGGCTGAGTCGAGAGCGTCAGAGCTGTTTGACGCCAATGTGCAGTTACAACGACATGCCGATGAATTAAAACGGGCCAATGGGGCGCTAAATAGCGACGTGAAGGGAAAGATAGAAGATGTCCAGAACCTGAAACACGAGCTTGAAGAAGCCGTGGCAAAGTGCCGGGAATACCAGCATCAAAATGATCATTTGGCGCAAAACATGGCCGTGCTCACCACTCAGAAAGCTGATGTTGATAAGCAAGTGGCCGTCTTATCCCAAACACTGGAGACCACAAAAACCGAATTGAAAACCACCCAGGATAAAGCGGCGCTTCTGATCGACGAGAATAAAGTCATTCTTCAGGAAAAAGCCGTGATCCAAGGTCAATTTAAACAGCTCCAAAGTTCGCTGTAGCCGGATGGATGTATTTTGAGCGCCCGGCAGCTTAATGGTGGAATCGTCGTAGCTCATCAAATTTGTCGGTTCTTCCACTTGAAGCTTCTGTGCTTCTTCACATCAAGGATCTTTTGCCAATGAATCTGCTGTCAATTTTCACAATATTTGTAATTACTGCGGTTGCCGAAATTGTAGGTTGTTATCTGCCGTGGCTGGTACTGAAACAGAACAAGTCGGTATGGTTGTTAATTCCTGCTGCGCTTTCGCTGGCGTTATTTGCGTGGCTGTTGACGCTTCACCCAACGGCGGCAGGTCGCACTTATGCTGCCTATGCGGGCATATATCTGGGCGTTGCTCTCCTCTGGTTGCGTATTGTTGACGGAGTGGCGCTCACCCGTTGGGACATCGCGGGGGCTTTGGTCGCATTGGTAGGGGTTACCATCATCGTTATACAGCCAACGGCCGGTTAGGCAAGGCGCCATAATGTTGAATAATATCAGCCGCTTATGCTCAAAGTGGCTAAATCCAACGCTTTTACCGGCCGGACCTCAATAATAGACAGGAGTGCCCCGTGGAGCATCGGTACATCACTATAAACGACCTCAGGCTTCATTTCGTGACAGCGGGAACCCCCGGCGCGCCTTTGGTGGTGCTTATTCATGGTTTTCCGGAAT
>JALUYN010000538.1 GCA_027012915.1 Cellvibrionaceae bacterium | reverse complement strand
AATCGCAAAAGTCGCCGCCCAGGTTCAAAGTGAAGTGGCACAGATGGGCGATAGCATTTCTGACTATGGCAACCTGCTGAAACTCTCCGTTGACGATCTGGAACACAACGCCAGTATCACGGCAATCAAAGAACTGACCAACCATTTGATTCAGTCTTCTCAAAAAGCCCACGAAGAAAGTACTGCTTCGGCAGAAGCTTTGAAAAATATGTCGCAAGAAATTGAGCGACTCACCGAAGAGCTGCGCGAAGCTTCACAGATTGCCAATACCGACCCCCTCACGGGCATAGCCAACCGCCGCTTCTTCGACAGCACCCTTGAAGAACTTCACACCCAAGCGCAACAGGGAAAGTCGTTGAGCTGCACTCTGGTGGACATCGATCATTTCAAAAGCATAAACGACACCTACGGTCACCCGGTGGGCGATTTGGTGATTCGATTTATCGCCAACTTATTGTTGAGAGCTGTAGGTGACACGGGTATCGTGGCGCGCTATGGCGGCGAGGAGTTTGCTATTTTACTTTCGGGACATAGCCCGGCCTTTGCTGAAAACATGGCAGAGAGCATTCGCAAAGCTATCTGCCGCCAAGAACTAAAATCCAAAGAGCACGGCGTTGAGCTGGGCCAAATCACTGCCTCATTTGGGGTGGGCAACTACATCGCTGGCGATACTATGGAGAGCCTGATCAGTCGCACCGACAGCAACCTGTATCGGGCCAAGCAGTCAGGCAGAAACCGGGTTGTGGCTTCCTGAAACCACAACCCTGGGCCTGTCGACACTAATTTCATCAACCGAATGCTTATTTGTCTCCGGACACGTCACGCTCGTAATTCAAGCGCTTCGCAGCGTCCAGTGTCAACATTTGCATAAAGGCCTTGGTTTCAGCATCACTGCCAACCGGAGTCCCACCCTGACCGGAACCGAACACGTTAGTGGGTACCTGACGTTTAGCAAATGCTTCCGCCCACAAACGCTGAATTTCGATTTCCGCTTCCAACTTCTGAGCCAGCGCGTTATCTGCCTTCAGAATTACACGCTTCTGATAGGCTTCTGCATCCGCTTGAGTTCGCTTGGTTTCAGCTTCGATAATCGCTTTATCCAGATTGATTTGCGCAGTTTCTTTTGAAATAGAAGCCTGAGCTTTCAGTTTTTCGGCTTCAGTAATCGCCAACTGCTTTTCAGTTTCCGCTTCGGTAGTTTTCTGAATCTGCTCCACCTTGGCCTGAGCTTGTCGCTCAGCAACTTCACGCTCACCGCGAGCGATCGCCAGCAGACGCTGCTCTTCCTCCTGCACACGCTGCTCACGAGCGATGGCTCGATCCGCAGAGGCCTTTTGCTTTAGCTGCATACGCTCTACAAATTTGGAGTTGGGACGCATATCGGTCAACAGCGCCGAGACTACGGTAATACCGTAATTCTGAAAGCGCTGTTTCTTGCGCTTTGGCAAACCGTCTTCACCAAGAACCTTCTTCACTTCGAAAATGGTTTTTGAATCCTCGCCGTATTGCTCCTGATCGGTGCCGAGCGCAACATTGGCCGAGCCCTTGGCACGCTTGCTTGCCCTCACACTCACCTCGTGGCGTTTCACCAGGAAGATACCATTGCTCATTTGATTTTCGAATTCAGAGTTAAATTGGGTACGACCACCGGAATAGTATTCTTCTGCCGTCATTAAGGATGCATTGGCCTGCAGGGTTTCTTTAAAAGCCGGCATCAATGCCGTGCGCAGCAAGTTCTCTGGAGAGCGGTATTCATGGGCTAACTTGAGAAAGGACTCTTCATCAGTAGGAATGGAAAAACGTACCGTCGCCTCGGCGTGAGCATCTACCTGGTCGAGAAACATGATACTCATGGGCGGCAAACTGGCAGAAGTATTGTCCGAATCTTTTTCCGCACGAATATTGTCTCCCACGGAGCCCGCAGCCGCCTGTACCGTCATCGCGCGTTTCCAGGAATTGTAGCGACCAAAGGGGTAAAATTTGTAGCCCACTTCACTGACCACTTCCTCATTACCAGTAACCGTACGAACGTGGTAGATATAGCCGGGCTCTGCGTAAAAAATTGACTGAGAGATAATGAATGCCAGAACCAGCAGACCAACTGCGCCTGCCACTGCCTTTGCCCCCATGGATTTTGCAGATTGAACTTTGCTCTTAATTTCGGACATTGAAACTCCCTGTATTTATTGAGTGGATATCAGTCAAACTAAGCCACGTCATGAACAATTATGATTATCCAGAAAGCCAACAACACTACTGGAATTACAGCGTTTAAACCAGCGCGATAACCATCGGCCGATTAGCGGTTTCTATTGGGGACAAAACTAAATGAAAGGCCGCGCGCCAGAACAGCGCGCAGAGGTAAATATTTACTTAACAGTAATGGTAATTTTTTCCGACACCACAAATGGATCATGAGGAATATGCAGATGATTACCCAGAATCAATTGCAAAGTATGCTGACCTTCAGGTAAGTCCAGAACGGCTTCGGTCTGACCTCCACCAAAGTGCTTTACGTCTTTGCCCATGGGCTTACCAGCTTCGGGCAACTGATCCTTGTTGATCAAAATATGATGATGCCCGGTATTGTCTCTGGCAACACCTGCAGGAGCCACGCCCATGCCCGACAAGCCAAAGCCTACTTTAACAGGGCCTGTTATCACGGCACCATCTTGCGGCGTCACAAAATACAGCGCTGCCCCCTCAGGCGAGGCAGATACCAGGGAATCTGCTCCAGCAGCAGCCGACAGACTAAACCCCAACGCCGCCACAAACTTCAACATCTTTTTCATCGCTAAAACTCCTTTTTATTTTTTAAAAAACACGCCTTCTGGCGCACTATCGATACTGCCCGGATGAAGATAGCTTAGTTAAACATTTCCAGCAATTTCACACCTGGATCTTCTGCTTTCATAAAAGCTTCACCGACCAGAAAACCGTGGACATCGTGACCGCGCATGGCCTTGACATCATCAATGGTGTGAATGCCGCTCTCGGTGATAACTATTCGATCATCACCAATGCGATCCAATAGGGAAAAGGTTGTATCCAACGAGGTGCTAAAGGTGTGCAGATTGCGATTGTTGATACCGATAAGTTTGTTCGGCAAACGCAGGGCCTGCTCCAGCTCATCGGCATCGTGCACTTCCACCAGCACGTCCATACCGAGATCCTGAGCCAGAGTATTCAGAGCCTGCAAGCGCTCAAAATCGAGAATCGCCACAATCAACAAAATGCAATCGGCCCCAATAGCTCTCGCCTCGAAGACCTGATAGTCATCGACAATAAAATCTTTTCGAATTACCGGCAGAGATGAGGCACTGCGCGCCTCCTGTAGATAGCTATCGCCACCCTGGAAAAAGTCCACATCAGTTAGAACGGACAAACAAGCAGCACCGCCTTTCTCGTAGCTAATTGCGATTTCCGAGGGATAGAACTCCTCACGGATTACACCCTTGCTTGGAGAAGCCTTTTTGATCTCAGCAATAACCCCCGCCTGGCCCGCTCGGATCTTGCGCTCGATTGCGTTCACGAAACCTCGCGCCGGAGCCTGCTGAGCAATTTTTTGCTTCAGCTCCTCAACGGACACTGCAGCCTGACGCTCGGCAATCTCCTCGAATTTACGCTCGACGATCTTCTCAAGGATGGTGGGTATTTTATTCATAGTACTCTTAATCTCTCACACTGGCGGACAGGCATCAGCCAGCCGCTTTCAGGCAGTCGCAAAATGCCGCCAGTTCATTGATTTTCTCTTTTGCCAGACCGGTTGCTATAGCGTCTTGAGCCATGGCTATACCTTCCTGCAGCGAACCGGATACGCCACTTACATAAATGGCAGCACCCGCGTTCAACGCAATAATATCTGCAGCCTTTTGTCCTTCGGGCGTCACCTGCTTGCCCAGGGCATCCTGAATCAATCGCAACGATTGCTCAGCACTTTCTACTGACAGACCTTCCAACGATTGATTGGCAATACCGAAGTCCTGAGGTTCGATATCGTATTCATGCAAAACGCCATCATTGTACTCGGCGACGAATGTCGGTGTCGCCAGACTGATTTCATCCAGCCCATCCTGAGCGTGAACTACCATCACATGCTCGCTGCCCAAGCGCCCTAGAACCTCGGCCATGGGGCGACACAGATCCTTGCTGAACACGCCAATAACTTGCCTCTTGACTCCTGCGGGGTTCGTCATTGGACCAAGCATATTGAAAATAGTGCGCAAGCCCAGCTCGCGACGCGGACCGATAGCATGCTTCATAGCACTGTGGTGAGCCGGCGCGAACATAAAACCAACACCAATGGACTCGACGCAACGAGCCACCTGCTCTGGCGTCAAGTCCAGCGCCACACCAGCAGCCTCGAGCACATCAGCACTGCCAGTAGATGAAGACACTGAGCGATTACCGTGCTTTGCCACGCGACCACCGGCGGCGGCCACCACAAACGCGGACGCTGTAGAAACGTTAAACAGATTGGCACCGTCTCCCCCAGTACCACAGGTATCGACCAAATGCTCCGCATCAATGGCGACACCGGCCGCCAACTCGCGCATCACTTTGGCCGCGCCCGTGATTTCATCCAGTGTTTCACCCTTAATGCGCAGCGCTACCAAAAAGGCACCAATCTGCGCGGGGGTAGCTTCACCAGTCATGACCTGCTGCATTACCGCAGTCATTTCTTCGGTATCGAGGTTATTGCCTTCAACAACGGCAGCTAGTGCCTGTTTGATATCCATAGTGCAATCTCTTGTTGGCGCCCTAGCGCAATTATCCATAGGTTAGCTAGAGCGCAGCGATAGCTAACAAAGTTGTCGGCTGTTGCCTTTAGGTGCCTACTTGGCGCCTGACTCCAGCCGACCTACCAATCTATCTAGGGCCTGTCGACGCTAGCGCTCAAGAAAGTTACGCAGTAAATCGTGGCCGTGTTCGGTGAGGATAGATTCCGGGTGAAACTGCACCCCTTCCACGTCGAGCGTCTTGTGACGCACCCCCATAATTTCATCCATGGAACCATCGTCATTTTGGGTCCAGGCGGTCACTTCGAGACAATCGGGCAAGGTATCTTTGTCGATTACCAGCGAGTGGTAGCGGGTGGCCTGATAGGGGTTACTCAAACCCTTAAACACACCTTTATCGGTGTGATAAATGGGTGAGGTTTTACCGTGCATAACCTGTCGCGCCCGCACGATATCGCCACCGAACGCCTGGCCAATACTCTGATGTCCAAGGCAAATTCCCAACAACGGAATCTTTCCAGCAAAGGTATTGATGGTCTCAACGGAAACCCCAGCCTCATTGGGCGTACAGGGCCCGGGAGAAATCACGATTTTCTGCGGCTGCAACTCAGCAATTTCAGCCACGGTGATTTCATCATTGCGCACCACCTTGACGTCAGCTTTCAGCTCACCCAGGTACTGCACCACGTTATAGGTAAAGGAGTCGTAATTATCTATCATTAAAATCATGGCAACCCCCTTACAGAACCATATCCGCAGCGCGGAAGATCGCCCGCGCCTTATTCATGGTTTCTTTCCACTCAAGCTCAGGTACTGAGTCGGCAACTACGCCGGCTCCCGCCTGAACATAGAGTGTCTTGTCTTTAATTACTGCTGTGCGAATGGCGATGGCGGTATCCATATTGCCATTCCAGCCCAGGTAGCCCACCGCGCCGCCGTAGACACCTCGTTTTTCGCTCTCGAGCTCATCGATGATTTCCATGGCCCGAATTTTGGGCGCCCCGGACAGCGTACCGGCCGGCAGCGCAGCCCGAAGTACGTCCATAGCGTCGAGATCATCGCGCAAAGCGCCAGTCACATTGGAGGTGATATGCATCACATGGGAATAACGCTCCACTACCATTTTTTCTGTGAGCTTAACTTCGCCCACTTTGGCAACACGGCCCACGTCGTTGCGACCGAGATCAATCAGCATCAGATGCTCTGCGATTTCCTTTGGATCGTTGACCAGATCCTGCTCCAGAGCCAGATCCTCCGCCTCGGTATGACCACGGCGGCGAGTGCCCGCAATCGGTCGCACGGTAACCTCACCGTCTTCCAGGCGCGCCAAAATCTCAGGGCTGGCACCAACCACATGGTGGTCACCCAAATCCAGATAGAACATATTGGGCGAGGGATTCAAACAACGCAGCGCGCGATACAGGTTAAGCGGCTCGGCATCAAACGGAATAGACAGACGCTGAGAGATTACGACCTGCATGGTATCGCCAGACAACACATACTCTTTGATATTGCCCACAGCCTGCTTGAAACTGTCCTCACCAAAACTGGACTTGAACTCCCCTTCGCGAGCACTATCACCGGATAATTTCATGGGTGCTGGCGCTGGCGTCAATTCACGCAGAGCGGCTTCCAACGTATCAATGCGAGCCACGCCTGCTTGATAAGACCCCTGTGTTTGCGGATCCACATGCACAATCACCGTCAAACGACCTGAGAGATTGTCGAATACCAGCACTTCGTCAGACACCATCAACAAAATATCCGGTGTACCGATAGTATCTTCGGGCTGGCCAGCCTTCAGCTTCGGCTCCACATAACGCACGCAGTCGTACCCGAAGTACCCTACGAGACCGCCATTAAAGCGCGGCAGATCTTCACTCTCCGCGACCCGAAAGCGGTTCTTGAAATCCATAACGAAGTCCAGAGGGTCGTCGCATTCAAACTCTTCGACCACCTGCCCATCGGTTTCAATCAACACCCTATTGGCAAAAGCCTTCAGCACCGTTCGTGCAGGCAAGCCAATCATGGAGTAACGCCCCCACTTTTCGCCGCCTTGTACGGATTCCAACAAGTAGCTGTATTTTCCCTGCGCCAGCTTCAGATAGCTGGACAATGGCGTATCCAAATCCGCCAGGATCTCACGCGCCACTGGCACGCGGTTGTAACCTTCGGCCGCTAAACGGCTAAATTCTTCTGGAGACATATAAATGCCCTTATCATGATAATCAGTAATTTAACGCTGCTTCGGAGAATGCCCCGAGCACAAATAAAGAGTGAGCAAAGCTGTGTTCATCGACACACCGCTCATCAACGGAAGGGAATTACTGACGCCATCGTCCGGGATAGAGTGCATCCACACGGACTGTTTGCTTCATGATCACAAGCACACCTGAGATTGCAATGAAATTGAAAGGTGGCGCTAGTGTAACGACTCCCCTAAAGACTGTACAGATGTGCACCGGCCAAATTTGTCTCAACTGCCAGCGGGCATTACTATTAATCGCCAAACACAGCCTCACATCTCGGAGCTCCCATGGATTGGATACTTGCCGCGCTGGCACTGTTCAACATCACCTCAATGATCACCATCCACCGCGACCGCAACAGCAAGCGCATAGTGCCACCCTGGAGCCTGTTCGCCTATTCACTGATTACATCCGAACTTGCCTGGCTATGGCTGCCAACTCAGATATCACTGGCATTACTGCTCTGGATGATGGGCGCCACTTCATCCCCTCTCGGCAATATCGCCATGATCGCCCTTGCGATTAGCTGGATACCGCTGGCGAAGAGTGTGCGACAGGCATTTGCCGCCGAACAGCTGACAGAAACCGCACTGCGGCGAGCATTGGGCAACAACTACCAAAGCACCCTGCCAGAGAATGTGCAGCTCAAACTCGAGAATCACAGCTCTTTTGACGACTGGTGCCGCCCATTTCACATGAGCCGCCCCGATGTAGAAGTACTGAAAAACATACCCTACGGACCGGGAGGCATCAGACAGGAACTGGACATCTACCGCCCCAAGCACCTCCCCACTGAAGGCTGCCCGGTGCTACTACAGATTCACGGTGGCGCCTGGATGATGGGCTCCAAGGATCACCAAGCACTCCCACTGATGCACTATATGGCGAGCAAAGGATGGATTTGCGTTGCCATCAACTACCGACTCAGCCCCAGCGTCGGCTTTCCTACTCATCTCGAAGACTGCAAGCGAGCTCTGACCTGGATCCGCAACCAGGGTAGCGCGTACGGCATGAATCCTGATTTCGTCGCCGTAACCGGCGGCTCAGCCGGCGGCCATCTAACTGCCTTGATGGGGCTCACCGAAAATCGAACTGACCTGCAACCGCACTCCCCCAATACCGACACCTCCGTCCAGGCAGCAGTACCCTTCTACGGCGTCTACGATTTTCTCGGGCGCGCTGACAATACCAATAAAGAACTGTTTGTTAAATTTGCCAATCGCAGGGTGCTGCACCAATCCCCTGAAGAAAATCCGGAGCTGTGGGAACTGGCCTCACCGATTAGCCACCTGAAGCGAGATCTGCCACCCTTTATGATCGTTCAAGGAGAAATAGACAGTCTCACCACAGTCAATGGCGCCAGACACTTTCATCACGAACTGCAAAAAGTTTCCAAGCAACCCACTGCCTATCTGGAACTGCCAGGCGCAGAACACGCCTTCGATAATATCCACTCACCAAGAACCGACCCGGTCGCCAAAGGCGTGCACCGATTTCTGGAATGGACACTGGCTCAACATCGAGCCACTCAAGTTCAGAGTGACCCGGAAAGCACTGAGAAAAATAACACCGAGGAAGCAGCCGACGCAGAGCTGGCTGGCTGACTGCCTAAAGGATCTGAATTACGCTTCGGCCAACTGTTGGCGCATAGCCGCAACGGCCGCAGCATAATCACCCTTGCCGAAGATCGCGGAGCCGGCAACAAAAGTATCAGCACCCGCCTGCGCAATCTCCTTAATATTGTCAGCGGTAACACCACCATCAATTTCCAGACGAATAGGACTGCGACCAGGTTCCGCCGCCACAATCTCATCGATAGCTGCACGGGCTTCACGAAGCTTATCCAAGGTGTAGGGAATAAACTTCTGGCCACCGAAGCCTGGGTTAACCGACATCAACAACAGCATATCCAGGCTCGGCAACACATGGCGCACAGAATCCAGCGTCGTGGCAGGGTTCAACACCAGCCCCGCCTCACAACCAGCTTGCTTAATTAGCTGAATGGAGCGATCCACATGCTTCGAAGCCTCAGGATGAAAAGTAATGATGCTGGCACCGGCATCGGCAAACTGACCGATCAAGTCATCCACTGGCTCCACCATCAGATGAACGTCAATGGGCGCGGTAATGCCATAGTT
>JALUYN010000537.1 GCA_027012915.1 Cellvibrionaceae bacterium | reverse complement strand
TCGCAGCCAGCCCAATGATCAGCAAAGTCGGTGTCGAAACCAACATTCTGGAGTTCTTCCCGCCGGAGCACGAACTGCGCCAGGACATCAACCATATCGAGCAAAAGCTCGTAGGCACTACCCCCCTTGAAGTCGTCTTTACCAGCAGTGAACCCGAAGGCATGATCCAACCGGAAACCCTGAAGAAAGTGAAAGCACTGCAAGCCTGGCTGGAAGCCAAACCATCGGTGGATAAAACACTCTCTATCGCAGACTTTATTGAAGAAATGCACTGGGGATTCCATGCCGAAGACCCTCAGTATCGCGCCCTCCCCGACAACCCCGATCTAATCAGCCAGTATCTTTTTGTCTATGACGGTGAAGACCTCTACGACTTTATTAATGAAGATTTTCAGGTCGCCCGAATTACCCTGAACGCCAACGTCCATGGCGCCAACGAAATCAGCGAACTTATGGATACCACCCGCGACTATTTACGCGCAAATGCCATTACCAATGCGGAATGGAAGATCACGGGTGCCGCACGCATGTTCGCCGATCAGGAAGACCTATTGATTGAAGGACAGGTAAAGAGCCTTGGCGGCGCGGTGATTATTATCTTTGTGCTGATGTTGATCCTGTGGCGCTCACTTAAAGACGCTCTAATCTGTATGATTCCCAACCTTTCACCGGTGCTTCTGATATTTATCACCATGGGCATTATGGGCATCTGGCTGGATCTTGCGACCGCCATGATTGCCAGTGTCGCTGTGGGTATCGCCATTGATGACACCATTCATGTTTACCATGGCTTTGCTCACCGAGTTAAGAAAGGCGTTAGTCCAGTTGTCGCCATGGCAAGAACCTATCGACAGGCCGGACGAGCCGTAGTTACCACAACCGTAATTCTCTGCAGCCAGTTTCTATTGCTACTAAGCAGTGCCTTTGTCCCAATGGGGCACTTTGGCGCATTAGTTAGCATCGGTTTACTGGCAGCTCTGATATTTGACCTCCTGCTGTTACCCGCATTCTTAGTCGTGTTCTTTAATGCTCGGCAAAAGCCACCCGCGGTGTAAATAACAGGACAATTGCGATAAGCTCCACCGAGTTTTTCGGCTAACCAGGATGGAACAGCAGCATGGACAATACTAAAAACCGATTTTCTAAAACCTCCAAGACCCTTATTGCACTGGCTATTTCAGGCTTAGTTGCCTGCGGAGGCAGCGAAACCGCACTGGATCATCTGGAAAACGCTAAACGAAACCATACCGAGAACGACCTACAGTCAGCCATCGTTGAATTAAAGAATTCCCTTAAGAAAGATGCAGGAAGCGCTGAGGCGCGAGCTTTGCTCGGGCGCATTTATTCTGAAAAAGGGCTTGCCACAGATGCAGAAAAGGAACTTAAGAAAGCGATAGAGCTCGGCGCTCCATACAATGAGCTGGCGCTACCTCTCTCTAGCGCTATGCTAATGCAAGGTAAAGCAGATGAGGTCATCACCGAGTTTGCCATCAGATTCAGTGATAGAGAACCCACCATATCTATTAAATCTCTTGCACTTGGCGAGAGCTATTTTCAAAAAAGAGATTTCAAGGAAGCCAAAAAGCACTTGGAAGCAGCACTTGAGAATCAGGAAACTCGCCCCAGAGCACTACTAGGCCAAGCTCTAATTTCTGTCGTAGAAAACAAACTAGGCGAAGCACAACTCTTAGTTGAAAAAGCCTTGGAGCTCGACAATAACAGCCTTCAAGCATGGATGACACAAGCCGATATCTATCGAGCCAAAGGCGAGATTGAAGCCGCAGAACGCGCTTATATTGAAGTAGCGGAGCGCTCTAATGGTCGATCTGGATACTTCTACAAGCTAGCCATGCGGCATCTGATCAGGCTCCAACTTCAACGCAACGACTTGGAAGCCGCAGACTCAACACTGGCAGATCTGAAAAAATCATTTTACAAAGGCCAGTTTCCTAACGATTTAGAACTCACTCTACTTCGGGGATATCTGGCATACGCTAAACAGAATTATGAAGCCAGCGCAGAACTCGCAAATAAGGCACTACTAGCAAATAACAACCTATTAGGCGCAAAGTTGGTAGCGGGCTTATCTGCCGCGAGACTAGACCGACTCGAACAAGCTGAAAGCCACCTCAGCAGCGCTTTGTCGCAAGACCCGGAAAATGACGTGGCTCGCAAAGCTCTTGCAACGATCCAATTACGCCTCAAGGATACCGATAAAGCGGTTGAAACCCTCGAGCCGCTCCACGAAAAACTCGACGAACTTGACAGCCCAACTTTGGCACTTCTAGCCAAAGCGGCCTATTCATCAGGTAAGGCCAAGCGCAGTAGTGACTACTTACGGAAAGCATTGAACCTAGAGCCTGACAACTCACAACTCAGCCTACTTCTTGCTCAGAGCCTTTCCGCAGACAGCGAATACGATCAAGCGATTAGCATACTCAAGACAATTGAGAAAGACCCCAGTAATTCGGAGCAAAGTCTTCTCTCACAAGCGCAAGTCCACATTAAGTCGATGAACTATGCCGCAGCGCTAGACACCCTGGAACAATTGCAGCAAAAGAATCCCTCCAATCCGGTACCTGCGAGCATGAAGGGTACGGTCTACCAGTTGATAGGGGAAAATGAAAAGGCAAAAAGCACTTTTGCAGACATTCTGAAATCGTCTCCAGGCTTTATTCCCGCAATTAGATCATTGGCCGCCCTCGAGCTAACAGATGGCCAACCCGAGCGGGCCGAAGAGATATATAAATCCGCCCTATCTCAGCAGCCACAAAATGGAGCCGTTCTACTCGACTATGGACAGCTTCTGGCACAACAACAGCGTACCGATCAGGCCATTGAACAGTTCAAAGCAGCTAGTAAAATACAGAACTATGAAATCGAAGGTAGTGTTGCACTCGCCAGAACCTACATTGCGAACGGCCAGCCAGAACAGGCGAAAGCCGCTCTTGTCGAGCATCAAGGGATGGATCATTCAGGTGTATGGGCCGAACTTGGAAATGCACAAATGATGTCAGAAGAGTTTGCCAGCGCACTTAAGTCCTATAACAGGCTCGCCAATTTGGAGCCAACCTCATCGATTCCCCAGTACCTTATTGCGACGGCACATATGGCGCTTGGAGAATCGAGGCAAGCCAAGTCTGCACTTGGAAAATCATTAGAAGCCGACGGAAGTTTCGCTCCTGCGATTTCTGCGTACATCAACCTTTTGATTAGCAATGAGGAAATTGATGAAGCGAAGGATCGGCTGAAGGACTTAGAAATCGCCGCCCCCCAAAGCGCAAACTGGGACATGCTTGCGGGCGATATAGCAACAAAAGAAAAGCGCTATTCCGCAGCCGCAGAACATTACGGTCAGGCGTACCATCAAGCACCCAGCAATAGTAATCGTCAACGACTTGTGCAGGCCCTGATAAAATCCGAAGGCATGACTTCGGCAATCAATTTTCTCAAGGGTGATACGCTCAACAATCCGGATACCGTTCACCCGTGGTTGCTTTTGGCCAATGCCTATATGAATCAAAATGATACTGAAGCAGCTATTGAACTCTACAAAGCCACTTTAAACATTAAGAGCGATCAACCAATAGCACTGAATAACTTGGCTTGGCTACTGAAAGACAGAGCTCCTAAAGAAGCGCTTATATATGCGCAACGAGCTCATGCTCTCAAGCCAGACAACCAGGATATCAAAGAAACCCTGGAGCAGATTCAGCAACAGATTAATTAGCCAGTATCTCGAGAGAGACTATTGAGCTGTCGGTCGAAACAGCAGGAACAGCGTTGCCTGATTAGGCACACCTGTTTCTGCCTGATTCACAGACTTCTGAAAATTACGCAACGCAGTTTTTACTGAATCCGTATAATCTGCGCTCAGTTCACCACTGTAAAACCCTTTATCAGTTAACGCCTTCTTAATGCGGACGACCACCTCTTCCTGAAAAACATTCCCATAGCCTTCGCCCAGACGTACAAATTTGGTTCCCATAGCAATTCTCTGAGGGGCCAAATTACCAACCAGCATTTGCACAACGCTATTTAAAGTCATATCTGGACTCTGCTTACATACAGACTCTACAGTCTTAAGCATCAGCTGCGTCGACTGCCATGGTATTAGGTCGTAGGTCTCTGGCAGATACTTGTTGGAAGCCGTAAAGTAACCCTCAAGCCAACCACCGTATACAAAATAGGCCTTGTCCCCAGACTCAACAGAGTCCAGGAACTTACTGCATGGAGCAATTCCAGCCCCCTTAACCGCATAGGCCTTATTGTCATCTGACCCACTGACCGCAGCCCCAATCAACATCAAACCAAACAATACTGCCAACTGTTTAAACATCTATTCCACCTTCAACTATGCAGGACATATTTCAATAAACAAACGAAAAAAGGCTGCATAAATGCAGCCTTTTTGATCCGGCAGTTACCTGCCTTATCAGTTACAAGCTTATTTGGTGCGCTTGCGAACAACACCCATACCCAGCAGCCCCAGACCAAGCAGGAACGCAGTAGCAGGAACAGGGATAGACTCGCCTCTCAGATCTGCAGTACCAAAAAGCTCAAAACCATCATCGGTCACAGCATTATTTGGCAGAGGCTGGAAGCTGGAAGAGAATACGAAGTCAGCACCATCAGTTTGAGTATCAGTATCAAAGTTGCTCGCCGCGGCACCACTGTGCACGTCAAGCAGGCCGATACCAGTACCAGCATCAGTACCGTTACCGTAGTTAGTCAACTCAGACACCAAAGAAGCACCATTGACGTCATGTGCTTCAAGACGCAGCCACAGAAGGCCATCACCTGCAGAAGCTTGATCATTGGCGTCGTAAGCAGTGGAGCTGTCTACGTAAAATTCAATCCAACCACCAGAGAACTCGATAGTTGCTTCATCATCTGAAGTATCCAGCGGAGTGCCCTTATCATCAACACTTACGTTACTCACGGTGTAACCACCAAACACGTAAGTCAGCTCACAGCCTGGGCAGAACGTAGCCTGATTAGTTTGGTTGATGCCAGTAACCTGACCAAATCCGGTTAGGGTATTAACGAAATCTGGACCAGGAACCAAGTTCAGCTGATCTTCGATCAAGTTAGAGTTAGAGCTGAAATCGAACAGAGGGGTATCTGGATCCCAGACAACACCACCAACATTAATAGGAGCAGCTTGAACCGCACCTGCTGACAGAGCAACAGCACTGGCAGCTACCAATTTGGACATTCCTTTAAACATTTTCATTTTCTCACTCCATCAAATTTGAAATTGAGAGTTAATTCCAGTTGTTACCTGAGGTCTTTCTCCCTGGACCTCGCCATTGATTCGGCTTGCGATACATAATGCAGAGAGCGTGCCAAAACTAAAACCGCCACAATAAAAACATGTAACCAACTGATAAATAAAGGATAATTACCTCAACTAACAAAGCCGCGGTGCTACAACTTCTTTTGAGGGCCTAGTTAACAGCCTAAGTGTAAAATTACCTGACACCCGAAAAAGAACTTCACAAGCCGCCAAGCAGTGAGCTATAAATCATCAAAAACCATCACCCCACAGGCAACCTATGTCCACTTTCTTATCGCACCTTAGCCAGGCCTTTCAAATGGCGCCCAGTCCGGATAATTCTCAACCCCATACGGCAACCTGGGACGGTAAACGACTGCGCATTCGCTACGATCACGCCCGGGTCGCGGAGCAGACTTTTCCGGGCGACAGCCCTGCAACATTAATTACCCTGGGAGCCGCGATAGAGAACGTGAGTGAGTTGTTAACCGCCTCCAGTATCAAGCATGACATTAGCAACGTTGTGGAAGGAGGCGTTCCGGGGGTGGACCTTGATATCGCACTACCTAATGAAGAACCAGAGGCAACCCATACAGCAGCGCTATTCAATCGCCATACCAATCGTTTCGGCTATCAAAACAAAGATGTCGACTCAGAGCTACTGGATAACTTAGCCACCATGAGCGAGGGCAACTGCAAGGTCTCGTCTCTCGCCACTGCGGCTAGTCGAACCTCACTATGGACGCAAGTAAAGAGCGCCTCGGAAATACGTTTCCAGACTCGCGAAGTACACGAATGGCTAGGTAAATCACTGCGCTTTAGGCCCGCTGAAGTGGCTGCGGGCGATGGGCTGGATCTGAAGACTATGGACTTACCACCCGGAGGCGGCTTGTTTATGAAATTTATTGCAGACTGGTCCCGTATGAATTTTCTCAACAAGTTTGGCGCTTATAAGCTTCTGTCACAGATCGACTCAGCACCCATAAAGAAAGGACCGGCAGTCATTGCAATCAGCGGACCCAAAAACCAGCAAGGAGCCATTGATGCCGGGCGCACCATCACCCGACTTTGGAATCACTTGAACAGTAAAGGGCTAGCAGTACACCCCTATTATGTTGTTGCAGACCAGATGATCCGGCTCGAGAGCAATGCGGTGCCAGACAAGCTGATACCGCAGGCAGAGGCACTAGCAGAGGACACTCGGAGCCTACTGTCACTCGACAGCGATGAAATCCTGTATATGTTGCTTCGGGTTGGCTACGCCAAGAAGGAAGCGCCACGATCCAAGCGATTGCCGGTTAAGAGAGTGTTTAAAGATCTGACAGTCCCTGAATAGGCCACTTTGTCGGGCTTCGTGGGCTTGGCGTCAACCTACCCCTTAAGTGATCGTATACTCAAGATAGCACCTATGCAGTCCATTTGAATGTCGGCTATCGCTGCGCTCTAGCCGACCTACGTGGGGTCTACACTAGGCGTTGGAGACTTTTTTACGGGCGACCATCAACATTAATTTTTGCATCGGATTGCTGTTGCCACCGGGGCGCCAGGTTTTTTTCATCTTGTTGCGGAATGCGTCGAAATGGAGCCCCCAGGGAGCTGCGATAACGTCTCCGCGGTTCAACAGAATTTTGAGTGCGTTGGTCGCGGCAACACCGGCACACAACTCGCAGGCCATTCCCGTAGACGGCCCCTTGCGGGCATGAAAGTCCACTCGGCTCTCATCCACCAAATAGCCCAACTGCAACATGGAGGGCGATAAACCCACCAGAAAACTCAGAAGCTGCTCCTGCTCTGGCTTACCCTCCATTTGAAAGTAATCCTCAAAACTCATTTTTCCGGGCAGGAAACTCAAAAACGCCACCCCCATACCCAAAGGTGCGGCAGTGACCGCTGGAATACCCTTTTCGTAGCAGCGAGCAAAGACTTTTCGTCGAATATCCACTGCGAAAAAGTCCAAGCTATCGACATAAAGATCCACACCGTCGAGAAACGCTTCGAGATTGTCGTCGTTTATACCTTCGGGAAAGCCCTTAATATCGAGCTCTGGATTGATATTCAGCGCACGCTGCGTCATCACGTCCAGCTTCTGCTCGTCTACACTGGTCATATCTGCGCCGACCTGGCGATTGAAATTTTCTACGCCAAAAGCATCCATATCGGACAAATGAAAAGCACCGATTCCAAGCCGCGTTAAAGCCAAAGTATGGGCTCCACCAACGCCTCCCATACCAGCAATTGCTATACGTTTGCTTCTGAGCGCGTGCTGTTCGGCCTCAGTCACCCAACCAATATTGCGCGAAAAGGCTTCATTGTAGTCAAAGGATTGCGGCATTGAGAGTCCTCCCTGAATTTCTTCACACGCTACCCAGTATAGAAGAGGAGGTCAATTATGTAGATCAAGTGAAGAGAACTTAGCCGGCCAGACTATGGTTTTCCAAACTGTGGCTTTCTATATTGGTCAACATAGAGCGATAGGGCCGAGCAAGCTCATCTCGCAAGCCCCAATAAAAATCCAGCAGTTCGGGGTTCAAGCTTTGCTTGACCGTTTCTGTAGAAACAAAATAGGGGGCACGACGGCCATGAAATTTGATATCCCGCCCCACACGAACAAAATGGATTCCTGAACGCCCCAACAAGCGAGCCAAAAAAGGCTCCATTAACGCAAAGACATTGGTCCGCTCGGCGAGATCAGTCAGAACAGCTGCCGCAACAAAGGCAGCTTCTGCAATCAGTGAAAAGCTCCTGTATTCAATACGACTGATATCCATTGCGTGAATGTCACCGAGACGACTGCCCGCCTCGCCATGGCGACGACGAAACAGAGGATCTACGGCCAAACGTGAGATTTCACATCGCGTACTGCGATCCGGATCGATCACGGCCAAAGATTCAGGATCCAACGTGTCACTAAACCTCTTTTCCAACGGCAACAGCGGCTGAAAGGCAGACGTCGGCACCAAGCGAACACAGCCTGCGGCCAACCCTGAACGCCTGTGAGTAATCAGAATATGCAGGGACTGCTCATCGTACTCGTCGGTTTCGAAGCCATCTGGAAATTTGTCGACAGGCTCGTAGCCGAGCTCTTCGCAATACACTCGGTAGCGAATACGCTGCGCCTTTTGAACTTGCGCCTGACTGGTAGCCAGCTCGATTTGAAAATACTGATTGAAACTCTCTATCAGTGAGAGTTTGGAGAACTCCATGAAGCGCAAATACCAGGGTGATTAAAAAGGCCGCCGCAGTGTAGCAAACATCCTGAGCAAATAACGACCACAAGATAAAAAATGCGCCACCATCACTCCCTCAAAATGAGACCTGCGTCAAAAAACTACGAATCTTTCACAGATTCGGCATATTGCTCTTGAATGCGACCAGCAATGGTATCGTACAGCTCTCGCAGATCCTCGTGCATTCCGTCCAGGGCTTCTTGCGTGCGTGTAAAATAAGGAGCGCGCAAACCATGGTAATCGATATCTTCTCCCGCTCGCTCAAAGGGGATGCCGGAGCGCTTCAAGAGCCGAGGCAAGAACGGCTCCATCATCGCGAAGACATTTCGACGCCCCGTGCTTTCCGTCAACGCAGTGGCTCCAAGAAAAGCGGCTACGGAAATCATTGAGAATGTGCGTCGCTCTTGATGAGTACAATCAATGGCATCCACCCCACCAAAACGCGTCCGCTCTTCACCAGCACGGCGGCGGAAGGCTCCATCCACCGCGAGTCGCGATATTTCACAAACGGTCGTGCGATCCAGATCCAGGTTATCAAGAAATTCCTGATCCAGTGTGCCCGGGCAAAAACGCTCGAAAGGCATATCTCCTTGCTCGGCATCAGAAACCAAACGCACACACCCGG
>JALUYN010000536.1 GCA_027012915.1 Cellvibrionaceae bacterium | reverse complement strand
GTACTGATCAAAGCCGTCTTCTTTCATCTATCAGCAACCAGCTATCGCTCCATGGCCAAGATGCGTAAGTTCGGCCCCGAAATGCAGCGTATGAAAGACCTGTACGGCGACGACCGTCAGCGCATGCAGCAGGAAATGATGAAGCTCTATAAAAAGGAGAAGATCAATCCTTTGGGGGGCTGCCTGCCGATTCTGGTGCAAATGCCGGTATTTATTTCCCTGTACTGGGTGTTGATGGAAAGCGTCGAACTTCGCCATACCCCATTCCTGGGCTGGATCGATGATCTGTCTGTAAGAGATCCTCTGTTCATTCTGCCATTGATTATGGGAGCCACCATGTGGATCCAGCAGAAGCTGAACCCAACCCCACCGGATCCAACACAAGCGCGAATTATGCAGATGATGCCTATTGTGTTTACCTTTATGTTCCTGTGGTTCCCTGCCGGTCTGGTACTGTACTGGGTTGTGAATAACACTCTGTCGATTGCTCAGCAGTATGTAATTACCCGCCAGATTGAAGCGGCAGAAAGCGATAAATAAACAGACCTCTTTATGTCTGCAACCGACACCATTGCCGCAATAGCTACACCACCCGGTAAGGGTGGTGTCGGTATTATTCGAGTCTCAGGCCCCAAGGCCGAGGCCATTGCGCAGGCAATTCTGCAACGAGTTCCAGAACCTCGCTTTGCTCACTACGGAGCTTTCTACGAATCCGATGGCGATGTTCTGGATCAAGGCATCGCCCTCTTTTTTCCCGGTCCCAACTCCTTTACCGGGGAAGACGTCCTGGAGTTACAAGGCCACGGTGGCCCGGTAATTCTTGACTGCCTTCTCAAACGAGTACTGTCTCTTGGCGCACGACTGGCCAATCCCGGAGAGTTTTCAGAGCGTGCCTTCCTCAACGACAAACTCGATCTGGCTCAGGCCGAAGCTATTGCCGATCTTATTGACGCCTCTTCAGAGCAGGCAGCGCGCAACGCCATGCACTCGTTGCAAGGTGCATTTTCCAAGCATATCCACGACCTGGTAGAAGCCGTAATCCAATTACGCATTTATGTGGAAGCCGCCATCGACTTTCCAGAAGAAGAGATCGACTTTCTTAGCGATGGAAAAGTCGCCGGTGATTTAGTTCAAATAATCAGGCAACTGAAGAGCGTAAAACAGCAGGCCCGTCAGGGGACGTTGATTCGCGAAGGTATGAGCGTGGTGATTGCCGGAAAACCCAACGCCGGTAAATCGAGTTTGCTCAATGCTCTATCGGGACGCGATAGCGCCATCGTTACTCACATCGAAGGTACTACCCGCGACGTATTGCGTGAGCATATCCATATTGATGGGCTGCCACTTCACATCATTGATACCGCCGGACTGCGTGAGAGCCCCGACGAAGTGGAACAAATTGGTATCGCTCGCGCCTGGGATGAAATCCGCAAAGCCGATCGTATTTTGATGGTCGTGGATTCATCTAATAATGCCGCCACTGACCCAACTGAACTGTGGCCGGACTTTGTGCAGCAATTGGACAATACCGATCACCTA